>DASUQJ010000081.1:0-3087 GCA_036280615.1 Nitrososphaeraceae archaeon | reverse complement strand
TGTCAGTTGACTGCCCTTTCTTCCCTAACTCCTTTACAAATTCGGTTTGACCAAGGCACACAAAATTAATACTTTCCACGATGTGTTTTTAGAAGAAGACCATCTTTAAAATTTATTCCTAATTCAAATTCAAATTCTTCTCATGACTTTTTCTCCGCAATTTTTCTATTCATCATATTATTTGTGAAATCCGCATAGAAACAAAAAAATTGGAACGGGCCTGGAGGGACTGATCTTGAATTTCATGTGGTTCCTGGTGCTTTTGCTTCTGACAAGAACTAACTTGTTACCTCCTTAGGAAGTCGAAGAATTCTTTAACTCATATTTTTGAATGGCAGGTTGCTTGGGCTTATAGGTTACCGACAAGTTATCTCCCACGGCATAATTGCAATTTGAAATTACCCTGGGTATACCATCTGAGGGTTCTACTACACAATCCTTATTTTTCTTCAGCTTAACAGGCACGTCCTCAGTTATGGATTCGCTGAACAAATTTTTTGCAGATGAGCCCAGTAATGCTAATATTATCACTACCCCCGCAACAACAAAAATTATTGCTAACTTCCACAATGCAATGTTCTGAAAGCTCACCTGTTATTATCTACATCCCAAATATATTAATTTGCGGTAAAATTGATCGATTTGCTCCGGATTTTTCAGGAATCGATTTCCTGAATCGATTGATGACCGATCCATTTAGCAAATGTCATTAATCAGGAACTATCTTTTATTGATATTTTATTTGGTCACACATCTTGGCACGAATAGCAATGCTATGATTTATCTGAATTTATTTTCAAGGAATAAATCTAAGGCTTTTATCTCCTGTTTGTTTTAGAAATTTATGAATATCTATTATTATGTTTGAGTAACTGTCAGAAAAGATACTATAAGTTTTGTATTTTACATCAGACAAAGGTTTGTAGGATACTATCCATATATTCTCATGGTTAGGTTGGATGAATTGGAGTTTTGATACATTACTTAATTCTGGCCCTTGCTTTATGAATTGTACAATAATCGACTTTGAGGGATTTATTTTCAACTTTCGCAAACTTGGGATAACAACATCAATTACTAATTCACTATTAAGTCGTATTTTTCTTTCTGATGGTAAAGTACTGATGGTAAGCATAAAATGAAGGAGTGCTTCGCTTAAGGTTCCAATTACTCTGTCATAGTCCAAGCTTTGATCAGTAGCGATCAACCTGTCTATGGATTTATTCATTAGGAGATCTATGTATTCTCGTGAAGATTGAATGCGTGAGCTGATATCTTTTTGAATTTTTTCTTTACCTATTTCTCTTACTGCATAGTACAATTCTTTCTTAATCTTTTCTCCAGCAAGCTCATGCTTCAATTGTAAAGTATAACCTAAACAATTTGCCTATATAACTTGTCATACTGAAGTACTTTTCGGATTGAACCCAATCATAATTAAATACTTAACTTTTCTTAACAGTTCTATAAGTCCTTCTACTAAATATGAATAGGAAAAAATTTGAAATTAATGGGATTCGATTCGTAATGATCACTAAATTTAAGTTATTCATCAAGTTCTAAATAGAGATATCATGGATTTTCTTACCTTTGCGTTACAGGAACAAATCAGTGCTAGAGTGACCAAAACCCTAAAGGATGGTATCCAGCTTAATATGTCCACAGAAGAATCCAAGAAATTTTTAAGGAGACATGTAAACACCAGAACAAATCTTGTCATCATGATAATAGACATTAACAATTCAACACAGATGAGTCTGACTTTACCAGATGTTAGATTCGCTCTAATACTACAAACTTTCGCTCAGGAAGTAAGCGTTGTTGTTTCTGGTTATGGAGGCTTTGTTTTCAAATATGAGGGAGATGCCGTTATTGTAATTTTTCCAGCAGAGTATGATCAGGTAAAAGCTTGTAAAAATGCGTTAAATTGTTCAACGGCTATACTAGAGATTATAAAAAAAGCAATCAATCCTGTTTTTAAGGAAAATAAATTACCAGAAATTACAGTAAGAACAGGATTAGCTTATGGACCCACTTTGGTTGTACTTTATGGTAAAAGCTTAGAAAAAGCTCACGTAGATATAACAGGCTCCAGTATTAGCCTTGCGGCTAAGATCGCATCTATTGCAAAACCGAATCAAGTGTTAGTAGGTGAACTCATTTACAATATTATTACGGACTCTAAAGATAAGGAATCGGACAAGATTAAATTCGAGGAAGTACGCTTGGATCCTATAAAATGGAAGTACCTTTCTCAATCTGATCCTCAGAGTTTTTATCATGTTTATCAATATATAGTAAATTAGACTGTTAACAAGTACAACACTTCATTAAATTTATCACCCTTAAAAAAGATAACAATATCAGCAGAAGAAATTTAAGGCATATGGCGTGCGTAGTGATATGAATAAGCAAATTTCTTCCCAAAAAATTGTTGTAATATTTCCGGCGAAAAATGAAGAAAATACTATCGAACATGTTATAACAACTGCTAAGGAAAGCCGACATAGTCCCGAAGTAATAGTTGTTGATGCTTATTCGTCAGATGCAACAGCCGAAAAAGCCACTAAAGTTGGAGCGAGGGTAATTCAACAAGATGATAGACTGTTTCCCGCAAAAGGGATCGCCATGAAAAAAGGATTAAATGAAGCGATAATGATTAATGCAGATATCATAGTATTTCTTGATGCGGATATAAAGAATCTAACTCCAGAGTGGATAGATAAATTAGTAGAGGGCTGTACTAATTGCGACATGGCAAGAGGTTATTACCAACGACATACTAGAGATGCCGCGGTAACAAAGCTTATTGCAAAACCAATGTTGCATATCTTTTTTCCTGAGCTTTCAAATATTGAACAACCGTTAAGTGGTGAAGTGTGTGCAAGAACAGAAGTATGGAAAAATCTATTGGAAAAAAATCCCCCTGATGGATGGGGAATTGATATCTGGTTCCTGATTGAAGCTGCCATGTCAGGTTACCAAATTAAAGAAATATTTCTCGGTCAGAAGGAACATACATCGTTTGAGGACTACCGCGAAGACGTGGGCAAATTGGCTAATATGGCGGAACAGGTTGAATTCACC
>DASUQJ010000080.1:0-18879 GCA_036280615.1 Nitrososphaeraceae archaeon | reverse complement strand
AATTCTCTCAGTTGGAATCTGAAGGTTTGCTCCGAGTATATCCTGCATGGATTTTACCATTGCCGGAGGACCACAGACATAGAATATACTTTTCTCCATATCATCAGAATTAAGATACCTTTTCAACATGGATACATCTATTCTACCCTTTTCGCCCTCCCAAGTATTGCCTTGGGTCTTATCTTCTTCCTCAGTAATTGTATAAATGATTTTTAGATTTTTATTTGTACCTGCACATTTGTCAAAATCCTTTTTAAACAATATATTTTGTAGATTTCTGTTTGAATCAAACATGATAATTTTTATCGGTAAATTCCTATCTGTGGCATATTTTATCATGCTCCTAAAAGGAGTAACACCTATGCCTCCAGAAAGAAATATGGCAGGTTTAGAATGATCTTCGTGAAGAGTAAATTTCCCCTGTGGCCCACGCACTTTAACTGATGTTCCAATGTGTAGTGAATCCAGTCTCTTTTTATAAGGGCTATCTCTAATCCTTGTGCTGATGAGGATAAACTCTTCTGTAGGAGAGGAGGCCAGGGTAAAGTGGCGAATCGGGCCCTTTGGATCATTAATGACATTTCCGATATCAAAGAATGCAAACTGCCCAGCTATATAATCAAAAATCATTTTATCATCTTGCCCCTGCTTATTTAATTTCAAAGTCAATATATCCGTGCCTTCTAATACTTGTCTTTCTTTGAGTATCAATTTGTATTCTGAGGCTTGTGATTGTTTAACCTCTGTTTTAACGTCTGTTGTTGCCGGAACAACATTAACCATCACATCCTCACCAACTACCTTCACTTGGTAAATTGCCTGTGGTTCAACTGCAGGAGGGGCCTTAACCTGTCCTGACCTTATATCAAATCTGGATTGATGCCAAGGGCATTCTACTTCGTATCCCTGAAGTTTACCATCAACAAGCGGTCCGCCTTCATGGCTACAAATGTTATTAATAGCGAAGTATTTTCCGTCAATATTAGCTATACAAATATTTTGACCACTAATTTGGACTTCTTTCATTTTAGAAACTGGAATATCACTTGTGTTTGCAACTTTTACAAAAGAGTTATTATTCAAGGTAAATTAATCCCATACAATTTAGACCAACAAATAATAAATTAGTTATCTAAAATCTAAGTTAGATTTCTTGTGTTAGAGAGGGTATCGCAAAATTCATCCCTACTAATCGCTTAAATGATATTAAGGTAAGATATCAAAATCAAGGATCTATTTTATTGTCTATAGTCCTAACTCAAATCGTTTAGAAGAAACATAGTTAATCATGTTTCCAAATTTAAATAAATTATGATTCATAATCCTGCGTCAAGACCATGCGCTTTTGGAAAAATCTAGGTCCTACATCAAGTATCTTGATGGCGTTTTTGCTATCTTACTGTATATTAACTTCAATATCACAAACTTCGTTGTTCGAGGTAGAGGGGCAGCGCCTCCATATAATATCACTACAAGGTAAAAATGATGATCTCAGGATAGATGGACAAAATATGGTAAAGAAGTTAAGAGAAGTTACGGGCGAAAAAATACCAAATGATTATATCGTAGTAATGAAGGATGATTTTTTATCCTCGGTACGGTCCTTAGCTAGCGAAGCGAAAAGTGAAGGAGCGACTGTACAACATGTTTATGATCATGCATTACCCGGATTTACTATTAAAGTGCCTAATGACAAAGTGCTTGAAGCTATTGTGGAAAATCCTGAAGTAGATTATGTGCAGCCTGATGTTAAGGTCAAAGCCTTCGTTCAGAGTTTACCAACTGGGGTTGACAGAGTAGACGGTGATCTGAGCTCGACTAAATCCGGAAATGGGAGTGGGGATGTAAATGTTGACATAGGTATCATGGATACTGGAATTGATCTAGATCATCCGGATCTCAACGTATATAGACAAATAACATTTGTTCCAGGAACAAGTAGCGGTAATGATGATGATGGTCATGGTACAGCTGTAGCAGGGGTTGCAGCTGCGAAAGATAACACTCAGGGGGTAGTGGGTCTGGCCCCTGGCGCTAGATTATGGGCTATCAAAGTTCTTGACAGCAATGGGATTGGTTCCAGTTCCGATATAATAAAGGGCATCGATTATGTTACTGAACATGCGAACGAGATAGATGTTGTGAATTTGAGCTTTGGAGCTGTTGGCAAAAATGATGCCCTTCATAACGCAATCATCAAATCTGTGGCAGCTGGAGTAACTTATACAGCAGCTGCTGGGAATGAAGGAATGGATGCCTCATCTGTATTTCCGGCAAACTTCCCTGAGGTAATAGCCGTATCAGCAATTGTTGACATTGATGGAAAGTGTGGTGGTATTTCCTCAATAACTACAACAGCTGGTAAGGATGATACGTTCGCAAGTTTTAGTAATTATGGTCGAGTTGTTGATTTAGCTGCACCAGGAGTACTGCTCAATACAACAACAAAGGGAGATTCTTACATGTTGTTCAGTGGGACCAGTGCTTCAACTGCCCACGTCACCGGTGCGGCTGCGCTATATAAATCTGAGCGTCCTGGGGAATCTCCTTCAGATATCATGGATGCACTTAGGAACCTTGGCTCCTCAACAGATACAAAATGTGATGGTAATGGTCATGGTTACTTTAAAGGAGATCCTGATAATAACGCAGAGCCATTACTATACACTGCAAGTAATTCTTCTCGTGTCGACAATTAAGCATTACAATGAATTTTATTTTGTTGACAGACACCCTTCCATACTACTCAATATCTGTTATATCAATCTCTTCTATAGTAACTCAGGCGTTCGAAAACTGATCTATTTATTGTGAAAAAAAACTATATTACCGAGATTAGTAGAAGAAATCAAATGACAGACTATGAAAAAATACTCGACATCATATTCGGAAGATGGAGAAGCCAAATACTTTATGCTGGAGTAAAGATAGGTGTGTTTGACTGCGTAAAATCATTGCCTAAAGGGCATAAAACTTTTGGAGAGGGGGTCTTGAGATGAAGCACAAAACGGGGACACGTAAACAGTGGCTCGCAGCGCGGCTGAAGCTGTTAGAGGCGGAGAAAGAGCTCACAAGGCGCAGCGATGATCTTGCCCGGCGGCGACAAAAGCTGCCTTGGGTTCGAATCGACAAGGAGTATAGATTCGAGAGCGATAAGGGCAGCGCTTTGCTGGCAGACCTCTTCCGCGGGCGCTCACAGCTCCTCATATATCACTTCATGTTCGGGCCCGACTATACAGCAGGGTGTCCGGCCTGCTCAGCGATCGCCGATGGCTTCGACGGCCTGGTAGTCCACCTAGCCAACCATGACGTCGCGTTTTCAGCGGTCTCGCGGGCTCCTTTCACAAAGCTGCAGGCGTATAAACAGCGGATGGGATGGACGTTCCCGTGGGCATCCTCGCTCGGCAGCGACTTTAACTCCGACTTCAACGTTTGGTTCACCGAGGAGCAACAACGCGAGGGAGGTGTTGAATACAACTACCAACGCGAGGCCGCCGCAGCTGATGATTCGCTTGCAGGCAAGAAAGCTCGAAAGTGGCGGTCGCGCGACGACCAGGGGCCAGTTGCGGAGATCGCGGCCATGACAGGGACCGATGTGGCCACGTACACCCGCGAGAGACCGGGCATGAGCGCGTTCGCACTCGAAGACGGCGTCGTCTACCACACCTACTCTACCTATGCACGTGGACTCGACGTGCTCTGGGGAATGTACCAGTGGCTCGACCGCGCTCCCATGGGACGTAACGAGATGGGCATCTGGTTTCGCCGCCACGACGAGTACGACAAGGACTGAGCGAATTCGTGGTGTGGTGCCATGTAATAGCTTCGGTTACCAAAATTTACCTAAAGATGGAACGCAACTAATGTAGTCTAATGATTGAGTACCTACTTCTTTCACATTGTTTGGATCGTCTATAATCCTGTCAACAATGAAAATAATTTTACATCAAGTCCACCGGCTCTTGCAGTTTCTAATACTTTAGTGGAAGGATTACCATAAATAGTAACTTCGTATGGAGCTCCGAATTTTCCAATATTGAAGACAGCTTCAGAATCTTCGTATGCTTCTCTAATTTCACACTCAGTCCCATCACTGCTTAGGAACCAGTCAGCTTGAAGAGTTCCCGTGTCTTTTTCCTTTACTTGATTAATGTAATCTGCTGCTGCTTCCTTGAATTCTATTATTTTACCACGTGGAATCTTTATCTTAGCACTAACCTGTATCTTGGACATTAATCTCAGAAAACAGCGAGATAATTAAAAAGTGCCGATGAACTAAATAAGGTCACGCTTGCTTGAGATAAAAATTCCTTATTTAAAGCCTCAATTCAGAGCCCCTCTAAAGCTACAAAAAATTTATTGATGGAAATATATTAAATGTTCAAAATGTAATAATGTTGTGACTGCAAATTGAGTATTAGCTTAATGCGCTCAAGCATAAGATTATGGTTGGTAGTAAAATAAAATGTCATCGGAACTAATCGAGGTCATAAAAAGACAGAATCTGGAATTACAGAGAAAAAACCTAGAGCTGACCCAGCTGTATTCAGATTTACGCGAATCATTTGAAGCACTTAGCGAGTTGAATATAAAACTTCGAGCAGTCAACGATGAGCTTAGAATGCGCAATGATGCACAAGCTGAATTTATCAATGTTGCTGCTCACGAGTTAAGAACCCCCACACAATCCATAATTGGCTACTGTGAAATGCTAGAAATGTTTCCTGATGGTAGTAAAGACTATCTTGAAAGGTTGGGAAGAAATGCTGACCGTCTTTATAGACTTATCTCTGATTTGTTAGATGTGACTAGATTGGGGATTGGTATGCTAAAGTTAATCAAATCTGAATTTAATCTAACTAGTCTTGTCAGTGAAGTTATCAACGACATGAAAAAGAAGACTTATCTCTCAACGAAAGATAATCTTGAAGTCAAAGTAAAACCAAATATAAAGTCAATTTTTCCTTCTAATCCAATCATGGTTCATGCTGACAGGGAAAGAATAGCTCAAGTCGTAATAAACTTGCTGAATAATGCCATAAACTTTACCAATTCTGGGATAATTACAGTTTCAATAAAGCCAGCTGTACGTAATTTGGTTACAGTCAGTGTAAAGGACACCGGAAGGGGTATAGACTCTGAAATACAACCTAAACTTTTTCACAAGTTTTCTGCGATGTCTGACAAGGGCATTGGTTTGGGTCTGTTCATATCAAAATATATAATCGAAGCACATGGTGGGTCTATAACAGGTAAAAATAACAAGCATGCTCGTGGCGCCACCTTTTCCTTTACATTGCCAACCATTGCTACAAGAAATAGCTAATTATATTTCGTATATATGATTAAAGTTCATTAATTTTTTTCATTACTAAAAATCATATCATGATTTTTAGGAATTGCATGAAGTAAGAAATAATATAAAGTTACTCATTGGAGTATCTCCGTCTAGCCTCGTTTACTTTATCTTCAAATGAGGATAAACCGCTATTACCTTGATTTGTTGTCAAGGTTCGATCCAAGCCCAGTTTTTCATAAAGAAGATATATTAGCTTCCTTTCTACAATAATCCTACCGCCGTCAATTGCATGCTCTAATGCTTCATCCAATGCTGCAGGATTGTTCACTGTTTTTGTTAGTCGAACAGAATATTTTGCTTCCAGATAATCTGTTACTATTTTCGATACGACAACTCCTAATATTTTAAGGGCTTCGCTTGTTGCCTGAGCAAAAGCTTCTTCAAAGGTGATTTTCTTAGCCATGGATATTACCAGAGTTAGGAATTGCTAGAATTACAATAATAGATAGGTTTCTCGATACTGTTTTCATATTAACAACTAAGATCTCCTTTGTCTCCTGCGAAGCCTTGCTTTCTCCCCTAGGCTGGAAATTTTTTTCAGCCGAGAATCTAAAGCAGCCTTTCTTTTTTCACGTTCTTTGGATTGCTTGTCCTGTATTTTTTTTTCTTTATCCAAGTATTGTTGGTAGATTTTTTGGGCAATTCCACTCATGATACCTTCATACTCATTCATTGTACCTGCTATTTTAAGTCCAGTCTTATTTTGAATCAAAAATTGCAGGATGGAATGGTCGTGATTAGAAGCTCTCATTTTGAGTATCAACATTGACCGCTTCAATTGGGCCTCTGCCTCTACGTATCGCAGTAGGATGATGTTATGAAACATAGAAGATACGCCAAAAGAACTGATATTAAGCCCTGATTCTTGGTCTGTAAGAATGGTAAATATTGAAGTTATTCCATAGCTTCCCATCAAATTAACTAGTCGCTTTGTAATTAAGTATATTTCTTGGCTATACAAATGCTCGAATGTAGATATGCCATCAATTACTATGCGAGAGGGTCTTATCGTTTCAATATGTGATGCCAATGCAGAAATGAATGCATCAGGGCTTTGATTTTCCGGCGTCCATGAGACTAGGTGGAGTCCCTTCTTTTCCAGTTCTTTCATATTAAATCCAATGGATTCACCCATACTCCTAATTTCAGCCGGTGATTCTTCCAGCGAGCAGAACAGACTTCGTTTACCGTCAAGAACTGCCTGTACAGTAAATTGGAGTCCGAAGGTTGATTTACCGGTGCCAGATGCTCCAGCCAATATAGTTGTACTGCCTTTTAAATAACCTCCTTCGACTCTCTCATCTAGACCCGGAATTCCCGTTTTGACTCTATCAACTGTCGTTGGATAAGTCATTGTGATGGGTTGTTTTGGATGGACAACCATGCCTTTTTCTCCGATGAATAAGACATGAGGTTCTCTATTTATTGAGGTAGCCCTCATTTTTACTACCTTCAAAGTCGCTGGGATTGCATCTGTAGTCCCATGCTCAAGCTGTATTATGCCATCTGCCACGAATTCTTCCATCCCAGATCCCACATTTGGGCTTCCAATGGGAACTTCAGTTATCAACATATTTGTTATGCCCTCCTCTCTCAACATTTTCCCCAAAACTACATGTAAGGTAATTCTAGCCTCGTTAATGTTATCAAAAGCTAGTACTATTGCTGAAAAAGAATCGATAACTATTCGTTTAGCCTTGATATTTTTGCTTACAGCTAATACTTCCTCGAGTGCGTCGCCTATTCCTTCCTTCGTAACTGAAGCGAAGTCTAGGAATGCAAATTTGTTATCTCTCTCGAAATCGGCAAGTTTCATTCCAAATCTGCTAAAATTTTCATAGAACTGCTTTTTTGACTCGCTAAAGGAAGCGTATAATGCTGATTCTCCTTTTAAAAGTCCTTCATATAGGAATTGTGTAGTAAGAATAGTCTTACCAGTGCCTGGATTACCGGCCACTAAAACAGTAAAGCCTCTGGGGATTCCACCCTCGATTAGCGCATCTAAAGTCGAGATACCTGTAGAGATACGTTCTATCGTCATGTTTAACCCATAATTCGTAACTAATATAAGATTTTTCTAGCTTAGAGACGAGAAACATATTTGAGTAGAGTTTCAGCAAGGAAAAATGTAAAACAAAAGTAATTATTAATTGGAACGCATACCAGCCATTTCTTCTAAAATCTAAATTTATTTATATTCTATATATAGCTAAGATAAACATAAACAACTGGGATTAGTTGATGATGAACAAGAAACAACCAACCCCAGTTGGTGTTTAAGCAATATTATAATGTCTGACAAAATATATATACCTTTTTAGATATTCTTTATTTTTCTATAAGATTGTTATATATCTCTACGGTGTTTTTGCTTAGGTATTAGATTCTGCAGGTAATTATTCAATTCCTTGGATATTATCTAAGAAATATCTCGAGATGGCTACGACTGGTAATGAGTACTCCAATATTATCGAATCAAAGAATTGACTCGTAGAGAAATTTCAATCCAATATTGTATTAATAACAAATTGACATAAGAAATATTGCAGTAATATATCCATGAATCTAGATTCAGCATAGAGTGATATCCTTAAAAAAGTGGCAACTGAAATAGATGACTGTGATTTGGGATTCAGCAGATTGATACAGACTTTATTGTTACCGAAAAAGGTATTATTAATATTGTATACCAAAAAATCTTATTGCGGGTTTCGATGGACAGACACTCTATCTTAGAATAATGAAAGCAGAATAAAAACGATTTCAGCGGGATCACTTAAAGCATTGAAAAGTAGTTAAAAAGCGATCACTCAATAGTAAACCTACTTTATGACTGGCCTTATGTCCTGACAAGGTTAGACTCGTTAACATAATTCTATAAAGTTGAAACGAAAATAATATATCCTATTTAGTAAAGCGAAATGTTATTGCACAGGCCACCAGAATTTTCAGTGATCGATGCTCCTTCCATATTGGGGTTACGGCCAACTGGTGTTGAACTTCTCCCAAAAGCGTTGCGGGCAGCAGGTTTACTTGAGCAACTAAAAGCTGATTACGCTGGAATGGTTGCTCCAACATCAGCCTACAATTATAAGCGTGATGATGGAACTGGGTTATTAAATCCTCAAGCCATAAAAGATTTTACACTAAAATTAGCAGAGGCTGTGAATGGTGAGTTACGTAAAAATAAATTCCCAATAGTCATTGGAGGTGATTGCAGTATCTTAATTGGTAATATTTTAGCGTTGAGGCGTCTGGGCAGGTACGGGCTATTTTTTATTGATGGACATTCCGATTATTATTTACCAGAAGAATCTTCGACAGGTGAGGTAGCGGATATGGATTTGGCAATAGTATCCGGTCATGGTCCTGATATTCTTTGTGATTTGGACCATCTTAAGCCACTAGTAATGGAACAGGATATAGTAGTCTTTGGGTATCGTGATGCAGCACAATCTGCACACTATGGATGTCAGGACATTAAGAACACTACGATGATCAATGCAATAGAATTCGTAGATGTCCAAAGGGTAGGATTCCAAAATGCTGCTAGTTTAGGCATCGAAACACTTCTCAAAGAAGAACTTTCCGGGTTCTGGATACATCTTGATGCTGATGTCTTGAATGACTCAATTATGCCTGCAGTTGATTATCGTCTACCTGGTGGAATCACCTTCTCAGAACTAAGTAATTTGCTAAAGTTACTACTATTATCTAAGAAAGCAGTCGGTATCAGTGTCGCAATCCTTAATCCTACGCTTGACAAAGACGGTTCTATTACTAGAAATTTTGTGTCATGCATTACAGAAGGTTTGTCCTGAGAGGCGTTCCCCTTATGATATTTATTTTAGAACCAAATTGCACTGTTACCCGAAAAGATAAATACCAAGTTAACAGAACCCTACTACATGAATGGTTCAAATCCCAACGCCTGACGACTTCCCATCTATCTGTGTTTTCTAGGTCTTATTTATAGTAACAAACAATGATTTTTAGACTAGATTCGATATCTAGAATGGAAAAATTAAGGAAATTTGAAAATTTAGCTATTGATTTTTTGCATAGGTCGTCATACCTGTGAAGTCAATTGCCACGCATTTCTCATCTCCAACTACCCACGCATTATGACCAGGTGGAACAATTCCGACATCGCCAGGACCAAATTCCTCTTCTGTGCCATCGTCCATAACAACTTTCATTCTTCCAGATACCATATATTGAGTGTGTGGTGCTTCGCAACTTTTTGTTTTTGCTATCGGTTTTACGCATTTCTCCCAACTCCAGCCAGGCTCGAACTCTGCTCTTCCTATCGTAACATCACTAAAAGTTGCGATGTCTACTCTACCCTTTTCAAATTTTCTCGTTTCATCTGGAGCGCTGTTAAGATTCTTTTTAAAAATTTTTACCATCGAATTTCAGCTCTTACACGATTTCATAATTATTAAGTATTTGTAAACTCCACTGCCAGAGATTAGAAGCAGCTAAATAAGCAGTAGTAGAACCCTTCTACATGAGAGGATATAATTCGGACGGGCTCCAGACCTGCAAATTCAGTTCTCACATTCCATCAGAGGCCTAAATATACAGAAATAAGCTTTTGTTTCCATATATTAGAAAAATCCTACAAGGATCGGATAAATATCTGATACTAAATGTATAGATAGATATATGATTAGCGCTTATCATATACATGTATGATTCTATTCATGAAAATAATTCTCGTAGTGACAGAGATAGACCAATCCCAACTATTCGACCGGTGATTAGATCTGACGAGCAACTCAAAGTTCTTCAAGACATTATCTCAAGTCCTAGAGTATCTCAAAATGTAAAAAAAAGGTTTATGGCTGAGAAAGCAGGCGGTTACTGTTCTGTATGTGGCGATGTAGCAACTCAAATAGCAAGTTATGACATGGTTGATGCTACGCTAGTCGAAAAGTATTGTGACACTTGCCTTGAGCGGGGAATTAATTAACACTTTAAGCGATCTACATCCAAGTAAGCACTGATCTACCTGGGCTAAAATTTATGTCCCAATTCAGCCAGTTTCGCATCCGAATTGTTGAAACTACGATTATCGATGGGACAGCTGCAATAATCCTTATTGAAGAATGAAATACTCAACCACTAGTAAGGCTAACAGTTGCAGGGCCATGTAAAATCCATTTATACTTTAAAGGATGATATTTATTATGAAAACATTATCATGTCGAGATGCTGGATTTGATTGCGATTATATAATACAAGGAGAAACTGAAGAGGACATATTTAGGGATAGCGGACAGCATGCTCTGGATGATCATGGAATAAGAAGGGAAGACTTTACCCCGAAGTTCAATGAAAACCTTAGAGCGCTAATTAGAGATATCTGACTGTATTATGATTCTTGGAATTATTGATCCGTAAAATAGTTAGTCAATGATGTAAAAAATAAAAAGGTGGAAGAGATTATGCTGATGCGGCATTACTTTTGGCTAACTTCGTGCACGAATTCAAGTGTCCTTTTTCTTGCTTAAGAATGGCTCTAACTTGTGGTCCAAACTTTTTATTTTTTACATCCTTCGCGATTGAAGCTAGAACTTCATAATGGGCTACTTCGCCTCCTTCTGCTAGACAGAGAAACTCTAAAGCTTCTTGTGTATCGGGGTCTTCCCCAAGGTATGTTTCCATTATTTTGGACGCTTTGTCAGCTGTCTCTGCTGCTTTTTCTTCAATAGTGGACGAATCAAATCCATCACTGTCAGTTAGTTCTTCGACCAATTCCTCCATCTTCTGTTCCTGTTTACCTGCCTCATCCTTCATTTTCGATAGTGTCTTAACGTGCTCTGGTTCCAATAAACCGCGTGAATCTAGCTGCTCTACTGCTTTTTGAGCAGCTTTTTCTAAACCCAAAGCCTCACCTATTTTTTCTTGTATCATTTCTTTATCTGCCATGGTAACATTAAATGTGCATCATTACTTATAATGATTCAATCACCAGACAAATTGCATTGCATTGAACATTACAGCTTTTTTTATGCTGAACTAATTTCATGTATTGGTAAGGGACATGTCTTCATGTGGACTTCATTTAACTCAAATTAATCAATTAAAGGAAAGACTGGCGGAAGGGACTATAATGGTCGATATAATGAACACGAATCAACCAAATCCCGCCAGTTTCCTGACTTCTAATTATTATCGATATTTCAATTATAAATACCTATGATCCAATTTATTTATCATTTCATTACAAATCAATCTCCATCTGAATATTTATGATATTTAAAACCAATAACTCACCTAATTGGAAACTATTTGTTCATCTGTCGTCGATGGCCATCGAGAGAACTAGATATCCACTTTAATAAACATCCTGGTAGTACCATCAAATAGTAATAGAATACATACATGACTATAATAGATAAGTTACTATTGACGAATATTAAGGTATGAGAATATAAACTTCTCTCTTTTGTGTTAATTCTTATAGCCACTGTAGGTTTGAACATACAGTATTTTTAATGCCGAAAGCAAGGAAATTAATTAATCCCAAATTCTTCGAAAAGTGAATTTGTAGAATACCCATAAATGATTGTTTGTGTATACAGTTTTAGATGAAAGGAGAACCTGGTAGTAGGATAAAAAATTACTTTACAAAATTTTATATGAAGTATAGCAACACCATATCGCTCAATAAGAATCTATTACTATCAGGTTCAGCCGGTTTTATTGTTAGTCTTATCGTTGCATATGCATCTACTAAATATTCCAATGATGATTTTGTAACATCTGCATTAACTGTAATAGCCGGATTCATTTCCTCTAAAGTAATTTTTGTTATTCTTTTTCATCTTGACAATAAGAAGATATATACAATAAAACTTACTGGCAAATTGAACTTTGATATTCTAAAACAAATAGTAACAAAGATGATATTTGCTGATGCTATATTCGATATTATCAATAACGTATCAAGGTTCTTCATTCTACTTGAATTGTTGAGAATAGAATATCATCCAGTACAAGCTGCAATAATAGCATCTATTATAGCCTCATGTCTCTCTTATTTAGCCATAAATTTGATTGTAAGACGCATACATGTGTTTAGATTTAGGAAAAAGTTATTCTAAGTAATACGAGAACACACTAGATATAATGATATCCTAGATAGATAGTTTGAATCAGCCTTGAAAGGTTACGAAATATGGCGAAAATATTAGTCTTTTAATCATAAATAATGATTCCCAGAACATTATCAAGATTATATTTAAAAACTTGTGTTAGCCTGCTATTTTTACTTAAATTTTCTATTGATATCTCGTACAATAAAATGTAACCAATGAGTACGTTCTTTTTCAGGGACAAAGCAAAATTCCCTAGCCTGAACCATGAGTTTTCGTTTGGTAGGACGATAACAAACGCTGCATTCAAGATCTCCATCTCTGTTTAGGAAATTAATGTGATTGACTGCTATTTCAACAAGGCTATTATTTCTATATTTATCCACAACTTGTGGTTTAAAACTCATCCATTGAGTATCTCGCCAATGACCACTAATGGGATCTGCACTATTCAGATAATCTAATTCATGAGAAATCTTATCATTCTCATTCGGACTTAACCATTCGAATTTCATGGCTAGGGTTTTTCGAGAAGAATCGGTCTGCTAAAATCGAAGTTATGTAGTCCAAATCTTATTGTTTTATCTGTACATGGAATATTATTTTCCATAAAACTTGACCATGAAATTTCACATGTTCGACATTTAAATTCCCCTGGTGAACCTGCTGGTTTTATTGTTCTTGTCATGGTTAACTATTCTACGATTAGGTATAATATGCTTACCTATTGAACCTAAACTTTAGTTTTCCTATACAAACCTGATACAAAATTCATCAAAAATTCTTATTCCCTGTGCAATTTGTCGGATTCAATTATTTAATGAGTCTGGTGAGAGGCAAAATGATGTAAAAGAAAAAGAAATCAAAGATGAAGTGAAGCTAGAAGATATCGAACGGCAAAGGATCAAGAATGGGAAATATTATGATAGGCGAAAATTACTCGATATGTAGTTGAGATTCCGATCCCTAGTAATGGGAAAAAATATTAAGCTTACTACTTCCTTATTGACATCAAACCATCCTTAAATTATTTCTTGAATCTCGATCTATGCACATAGAGTTAATTACGTTCATTCATATTACGGAAAGAACAGATATTATTCTAACTATGAGCTACAGAAGTGGTTTTGGAGGTCCAAAACCAGTCGAAATGGGAAAGGAATACGAAGTTGAAATATCAGAAATAAGCAGGAGGGGCGACGGAATTGCTAGAATCCAGGGATTTGTAATATTTGTTGAAGGTGCAAAAACTGGACAGAAAACGAACATAAGAATTACCAGTGTTGGAGATCGCTTCGCAAAAGCACAACTTGTGTGAATTAAGAAAGATCCATCACATGAATGTAGGTAAAAATCTTTAGTAAAAGCGGTAACATTAAGACCAGTCGTATGTGTGCTTAATTTGTTGCCCGTATTTATTTTTTATTTTATACTAGAACTAAGAAACTCTTTTTATTGTTAATAGGTTGAATAATTAAGCCCTAAAATACAGCTGTCCATAATTCTTACGCACCGAGCACTCATCAAATTCAGAATTTAATCAGAATAATTCACTACTTTTTTTATACTCAATATATCGCCTAGAAAATTCTTTATCAATCTCTTCATTCTTTATAATCTCGCCTCTACGTCCAGGGGTCCTTATAACTTGCTGGTTAACCATTTTTCTTTCATCTTCCAATTCGTTGAATCCTAGATATGTATCATAGATTCGTTGTTTCATGGTCCTTAGGTAAATGCTATATCTTTCTCTAAAATCATCCTCGACTTCCGAAAAAATATTAACACTCAGTTCGGGGTCGGTCCACATCTTAATGTATTTATTCATTCTCACATATAAGAATGCACTGTTGCGCCATGAACAAACTAGAGATTATAACTTTTCTTTGGTAACTTTAATTGAAGCATTGGACTCCGATACCATATTTGGCAAGTTCTATTCTGCTATAACATCCTCCAAACAACGAGGTAAATCTATCTATTAATTTTTCTTACGAAAGGAGAACTAGCATGCTCTATAATTGAGTTATAGAGCAAGATATGCTTTTTGGCAACTTCCTTCCAGAGTAGATGCTTTCTAAAGTCTACAACCGCATCTTTGTATCGATTGTAATTCATTTTAAGTTTTGGAAGAGAATTTGAGAACTCGACTGGATTGCGATTAACCATCATTCCTAACTTCATATCTGAGAATTCTTTGAAAAATTCCAACTTACTTGAAATGAATGGAAGTCCATGAGCTAGTCCATCGTACATGACACCTGAACCAGAAGTTACTTTGTAAGGAAGGATCAGAGCGTCGGCACAATAGAAGAGCAATGACAAATCTTTGTCACTCAAAAACCCCCTGTTCAAGTTTATCACCCCTTTATTTTCAAATTTATCCTTTAATTTTTCTCTTCCGTAATGATTTCGTGACGTATTTATTACAACTTTCCAATCCTTAGGTATCTTCATATTTCTGATTATATCCCATCCCTTCGTTGCGGTCATAAAGCCCACGGCTAAGGCAATGTTTGCGTGTTCAGGAAGTAAGAACCTTCTCCTTGCCTCCTTTCTATCTAAGGGAGGCGAAATGTTAGGCTCTGCACCGTGATATATCAAAGTACTACCGGGGATAATATTGGCTAGATATTTGGAAAACACTACTCCGGCTTTATCGGAGCCTATTTTTTGCCTGTTTAGGGAATTAAATGAATCATAATTTAGTAGATGTGTCCAATAGTCATATGCCATCCTTAGTAAAGTCCCGAGGCGTCCAAATCTTCTATTATTTAATGGAACTACCAATCTCATCCATTGAGTGAAAGTGTAAGCCGAATGGAAAGTGGTAACGATAGGAACTGTGCATTCATCGTAGAATGATTCTATATTTGTGTGCGTTTTTCTAGGATTTATTGGATCTAAATGTATTCCGTATAATCCATGCTCATACTGAACATGGACTACATCTGGTTCCACTTCTTTAACTATCTTTAAGAGGACTTTAGAATTATCTTGATTATTTGGTGAAATGCCATTGTAATCTCCGTTTCCATCTTCATTGCATACGACAATAACCTCCATACCTTCGTCTCTTAATGAATCCACTACCTTCTTGCAGTAGCGTCCAACTCCACCCTGCATGGGCGGATACTCTGTTGAAATCATCAATATTTTCAAATTTATGCACTCCGGAATTTTAGTTATAAACAATAAATTAATACACATCATACTATATCATCCTTTGTGTTCGTAACTGGCATAATGTTGTGTCCATATGACCATGTTCTAGTAACATCAGCCTTACAATTAGTTTACAAATTTCTCAATTATTGAAAATTTTTGTATGGGGATGGAATGTAGCTAAACATTCTTAAGTCTATCCCACTCATAATAATATAGTAATTACAATGACACAAAATACGAGATATTTGATTAGCTTGGTTGAAAAGTGCCGAGAGGAGACTGACATAGGACAGCGAATTGCAATTTTAGAATCCATAAATTGTTTATTGCCTATAGATACAAAATTAAGTATTCCGTCTCTCATCACCAATAGTTGCATAGATAACATATTGAGTGCTTTCGAAGTTAGATTATCACCACCGATATACACTCACTTGTAATTGGGCGACGCACTATTACATTCGAACAATAAGTGGCTTTATTCTACCCCAATCTATTGATATTAGGAATTTTCCTAGCATTTTATTAGCATTTGCAAGTTTATTGCAAGGTGAAGTGTCAAACATTTTTATCAACTCACTAGAATGTAACAAAAATATCAACTCATACTGAAGATACTAAAATACGACAACCGATAGATAGAGTGGTGATCCAGACGTCTTACATTTTACGTGAATATATTATTGTAAACTGAATATGTCGTTGAATTGATTGTACTAGTGATTTCAGGAGTAGGGTCCTTATCTTCCCATAGATTTCTTAGTGAAATAAGAAGTTAACAAATTCTTGTTTTCAATAAATTTCTGACATTGACAAGTCCAACAATGACGGTAACTAACTATGCAGATTTCTTAAGTCTTACCAAAGAACATTCTTTATTTGTAAGCTTTCTGCATTTGTCACTATGTCGCCACTGACCATTGTTAAAGTATTCCAAATGTCTGATATTATCTCTATTTGTAGTAATCCGCTCATTTCCATTCTTTGCAGATGTTGATTTTGCCATTATCTCGATTCTTCTCCTCATGATTAACCAATTATTGTTAGTAGAACATTCCATAAAAACATTGTCCATAATAGCTAAATTCCTTGGTAAGGACAGTATTTTCCAAATTCTGGAAACGATTAAAAACTTAGGAATCGTATACAAATTGTTATTTATAAGAGAAATATTATTAAATTGGTATCAAATATATCATTAAATGTATTTATTTCAGCATAATGTAATAAAACTAAATCTTGATTATTAAGAACTCTCAAGTGAAAAGAACGATATACTATTATACGCCTAATATTGCTAACAGCATAAATGGAAAAACTATGTCAAATATGTAACAAAAATAAAATTGAAGTTTATCAACTAGATTTCGAAGTATGTTTTGATTGTTGGATGAATGAAACCACTCCGAAAATTTATTAGCTTAGTCATTTCAAATTCGAAATTCTAATTAGATTCCTAGAATAGTGAATCATAGTAGTGTATACCAAAGTGTATATCATACTAGTAGTGATTTAAATTAGTACTAATTTTACTTTTGTGTCAGTTTCTTATCAATCAGTAGTAACGATAATCTATTTTATGGTGAGTCAAATTATACCAATAAATACATAGTCAAGGATTTGAATTTGTCATGCACCTGAAATGCCATTTGCAACTAATACCGAATAGCAGCCAAGTCCACAGTCTTCACAGATTGGCTTTAGTGACTTTGTATCGGCGCTACCAATGCAACAGGGCTGCTTAACTCTTCCCATATGATCCAATGAAAGTATGGCCCATGTCGGACATTGTACAGGAGTTGTCCCGTTACCTCCCCAATTTCCTTTCATCAAGGATAGTTGTTTCTCACTGTTAATTACAAAATCCGGATATTTTCTTCTTAGGTCTATGAGTCGGTCTACCAGATCATTACGTAATTTTCCAAATTCTATCCACAGAGGATCTCCTTTCATAAATGGTGTGTGAAATTGAAATCCTATCTTGTTGACTTTTCCAACCCATTCTTCAGCCAAGTCAATAGCTGTAGCGTAATTCACTGAATTGATAGTCATTGTGATCCAAATATCTTTCCAGGCAGGTTTGCCATTTCGAGAAGGTCCTTTAATATAGTCTATAATGTTACTTTTGGTTTTGGCGTAGGAACCCTTTCCTCTAATAGCATCGTGAGCTTTTTCAGTCCCATCTAATGATATCCAATAAAAGTAAAGATTTTTGATCCTTTTCAGGGGAAAATAGCCATTTGTGACCACACATATCCTTCTAGGCATCTCTTCACAAAATACGTCTATAATCTCTGGTCTCATAGTTGGTTCTCCTCCAACCAGTGTGACAACAAAAAGATTTTGCTTCTTGAATGTTTTTCTGATTGTTGCTCTCCATTCCTCTACGCTTAAATCTTGATTATCCTCCTTTCTATTTAGCCACCAGTAGCAGTGTGAGCAGTGGAGGTTACAAACATTAATTATGTCGGCTGAGCCGTAAAGTGCTGGCTTTGTGTGAAATACCTTGATACCAACAAACTTCTTGAAGATGCTGACATAAAGAGGTATCTCTCGAACAATGTCGGTTATTCCACGACCATAAACTAGGTCTACCATATAGTTTGTAATGCAGCACTCAATTTATAAAGTTAGATGATCTGGCTGATAGTATGGTTTAGGTCAGCCTAGACTCCTAATCCTGTCAGTTGCAAAAGTGAATAATTTGTATACTAATTGAGGATTAGCAATCACCAATTAGCCACGTTACTTGACAGAACCAATTCAGATTACATAAATTATATACTATGCAAATTGCAAGATTGTATTGACTTTAATTGGGGTAATCAATCCTATTCAGACAAAAGATATTTCGATGTTTGTGCGTTTCCAGCTGAATATGAAATTCTATAACTCTTCATAATGTTACACTATAGTTTATTAATTGATTATGGGTTCTCTAATTACTGATTATTTGCAGCCTTCATCCTACTGACTAGCTTATACATATTGTCATGACATTGACATTCACAAATTCTTGTTACCCTTGAGTTATTGATCATTTCTATTATATCTCCATCACACAAATCATGCTGCTGTTGAATACATTTTGCGGATTTATTCACTGAATATCATTACATTCATACCAATTAATGGTTTTCTATCTTATTTTTCGAGATCTCCCAACTGATTGGAAAAATTAGTTGCCTGATTTTTCCGATGATAAGTATCATTGTTGGAATGAGTAAACTGAATGGTTATGTACTCATC
>DASUQJ010000079.1:0-15871 GCA_036280615.1 Nitrososphaeraceae archaeon | reverse complement strand
TGCACTGTACATGACAAATGACTATGAATTATCATCATTTACAAAGGAGCATCTAATATATACTCCAGCGCAGCTTGCTATCAAGCCAAAATATGACGGTGATGTAGAATTGAAGATTGGAAAAAGAGGTGCTGATCATGGCTAGAACATTTACTACTCTTTCTTTTTTGTTCAATCTTGATTAATGGAAATTTATGAAAAACTAATATAAGATAAAAGCGAATTCGATCTAGGTGTTATGAAGTGAATTATTCCCATCCAGAAGTTCTGGTAGATACTAAATGGGTCGAAGATCATCTAAATGATCCAAAGGTTCGAATCGCAGAAGTAGACTATGATCCTACTGCTAACTATGTCTTAGGACATATCCCGGGATCAGTCCTACTAGATTGGAAAGTTGACATAAACGATCCTGTTGCAAGAAATATTCTAAGTAAGGAAGCATGTCAAGAATTGCTGCAAAAAATAGGAGTAAATGATGATACTACACTTGTCCTCTATGGCGACTTTAATAATTGGTTTGCTGCTTTCGCTTTCTGGGCCCTTGCGTATTATGGATGCAAAAATATGAAATTGATGAACGGGGGTAGAAAAAAATGGTTGGAGGAAGACAAAGCACTTACAAAGGATATACCAACTTATCCACACGGAAATTTCAAGAGTTCTGGTCCTGATAATAACATACGCGTGTTTCTAAGATATGTGAGTGATACTCTTGGGAGTAAGGCTCTAGTTGATGTTAGAAGTCCAAAAGAATTCACAGGAGAGATATTGGCACCTCCAGAATACCCTACAGAACATGCTCAAAGGGGCGGACATATTCCTGGTGCAGCTAATATCCCATGGGCCCAGGCAGTAAATGATGATGGAACTTTCAAGTCAGCTGAGGAGCTAACAAAGATTTATCATGCAAAAGGGATTACTCCAGATAAGGAAATCATTTCATATTGTAGAATTGGTGAAAGATCCTCTCATACGTGGTTTGTACTAAAATATCTGCTGGGATATCCTAATGTCAAAAACTATGACGGGTCATGGACGGAATGGGGTAACATGATAGACAACCCAATTGAAAAGTAGTAGGTTGGAATTTAATATCCTTCCACATACTTTTTGATTTGAAATATTATTCTAATCCATTTATTTCATTTTAGCTGTATTATTTTATTTTATTTTCTTTACTATAAAATGAAAAAGGTTTCCTTCCTTTCTAGATTCTAAGAGATCTTGTCCTCTTTCTTCCGACCATCTTATCATTTCAAGATCGGCAGAAGTATCATCAGAAACGACATGGACAACATTTCCCATATTGATCTTGCCAATTAATTCATCCAGCTTTGTAAGTGTCGCGGCACATTCTACACCAATTTCGAACATCTCGTAATCAGGAAACGCTGAGAAACATCTTACATGAAGTTTTTCCATTATTTTTTTTATTTCATCATGACATTCATCAATAAATTTTAGACAGTCACTCTTTAATTCTGAGTCTATACTCGTATCTGAATTCTGAATCTTTATCTTTACAAACCAACCTTCGTTGTATGGAAAATCATTAACAGTTTTTGGATTATCAGTGAGCGTATTATTTACCTCAATTATCTTCCCCTTGACAGGGCATCTAACCATTCCAAAGTATCGAAGGCTTTCAATTGATCCAACACTCTTGCTTTTCTCGACAACGGTTCCAATTTCTTTTAGTTTTATCTTTGTGAGTTTTCCTGCCAGTGAAATAAGAATTGGTGTCACTCCTAACGTAACTACGTAATTGTCATCATCACTTCTCTTTATCCACACTAAATTGTCAAGGTCGTACAAGATCCCTTCCGGAAAGTCGCAATGACTTATTCGCATGTTATTGGTCTTTGACGTAGTGGGTTTATTTTTCTATTGAATTAATTAAACAAATAAAGTCTCCTCACATTTCGTGCAATTTTGAGAAGATTTGACTTTCTAGGTCCAATATTGAAAAGTAAATTTGATGGTTTTTGATACCTTTAAACCCCATTATTTACCAAACACATATATACCCTTTAATACCATTTAATGGTGAACAAAATGACAGAAAAGTCAAGAGAAACTGCAACTGAAAACGTCGAAATGATAGACACATGCAAGCAAAATATGTTAAGAACAGTCGATGAAATATCAAAGTATCAACCACAATATGCACAGTCAATTTCGAATCTACAACAAGATTACCTTCAAGTGACAAAAGAATCGATAAACAGGACCTTTGCAATTCAAAAATCATGGTATAGAAATAGTGCAAGAAATTCCTTTACACCAATAGCAGGTCCATATGCAGAACAATTCAGAAAACAATCCGACGAAGCCACCTCTCAAGCATTTCATGTATTTGATACCGCCAATCAATTAGCAATAGATAGTCTAAATGCCAGTAGGGAGAATATCAAATTGTATAGTAAAACAGTTGAGACAGTGACGGAATATAATGCAAACATGGCCAATACATGGTCAAACTTCTATACATCTGCACAAAAACAATACGTGAAATAATAGACTTCCCAAAATTATTTTTTATTTTTTTTCTTTATGAATTAGTTTACTTTTTTAACTTCATCTAATTTCAAATTTACTCAATTTCATCTGGTTCTGATTTGTTTGTTCTTTCAAGGATATGCTTTGAATCAATAGCTTAGTTTTTATCATTGAGTTAAAATTGTCATATTCTTAGCTTAATCCTGTTTATCTGTATTTGAATAGTATATTACCGTGTTGACTGACTTGATTGGGTTAAAAATGGAGGATGAAACTTTTGACAAATAGCACTCTCATTCACAAGCCCATAGTAAGTAACATCAAGAATTTGGTTCACGACTTGGTAAATAAAAAAAATAGATTTAGTTTCCTTCCAGAAAAAGTAATTTACATGAACAATGGGATAGAATATTACTATATAGAGACTGAGGCCGCTGATGGTAGTAAGTTTATTATTAATGCCTACGGCTCTGAGGCCCTGGAGTTGTTTGAAGAAGTTCACAGGTGTGTAATATGTGGAAGAACGATTTGCGGAGGAGAAGAAAACACAAAACTGATCACATATCATGCGGACGAAAAAAGAAACCTGTTTGTTGAACCAGGTTGTATGAATCTATTAAAGAAATTTGAAATAGCTTATGGAAAAGAATTTTTTGATTGATAATCTTTCCAGTCGGACATCAAAATTAGAGTCTCCACAATATTTAACACCAACCACGTACAAGAGTATTCATTGAGTAATCAGGATGTCACTAATTCTACAAAATCTTTGCTTACCCTGCCAAATATCCAGTATTTAGTCCAAGGACTGGATGTACTGTTAACCACAGATTTAGACGGTGATAATCGTACAAAGGTAATTCAATTGCGCGACGAATTACTATCTTACATTAACAGCATTTTCACCGATTACGAATAGAGAATAAATCTCCACCAGTGGAATTCCGATAGACTGAATAATCCATTTTTAGCATATTTTTAATGTTGGTACAAGCTGCGCTTACAATAGCGGGTAGTGATTCCAGTGGTGGTGCTGGAATTCAAGCAGATATAAAAACAATGTCTGCTTTGGGAGTATATTCATGTACGGTTATAACAGCGATAACTGCACAAAATACATCTAATGTAGATCATATCCTTCCGCTCAGTGCAAGTATCATCAAAAAACAAATAGAGTCAGTACTATCCGATATCCGAATTGATGCAATAAAGATTGGAATGGTTTACAATAACGAAATAATTAATACCATAAGTGACAACTTGGAAAAATCAAAAATTCCTATTGTGCTCGACCCAATAATCTCTGCTGGGACCGGAGCACAATTGCTTCAAAAGGAATTTCTCTCTGACTTTAAAAGGAAACTAGTACCAATTTGTGATGTGATTACCCCTAATATACATGAAGCAGAAAAGCTATCGGGAATCAAGATAAAAAATGAAAAGGATATTGAAAAGACGGCATTGAAAATACAAAAATTAGGTGCAAGAAATGTCGTAGTAAAAGGCGGTCATTTTAGAAATGACGATAAAACAATTATTGACACAATCTTAAATGAACATCAGAAGTTTACTGTGGTTAGAAATCCAAGGATGAAAATAGTTGAAACACATGGAAGTGGTTGTAATTTTTCTGCCGCGGTAACAGCATTTATGGCAATGAAAATTCCTGTAGTTAAAGCGTGTTTTTTGGCAAACAAGTATGTTCATAATTCTATCGCGAATACCGTTAAAATCGGTAAGGGGATTCCAGTTAATAATCCCATTTCAACAATGTATGAAGAGTCCTGCAGATATCAGGTGATAGAAGACTTAGCTAGAGCCGTTGACCAATTAATTAGCATAAGGAATTTTGCAGACTTGATTCCAGAAACTCAATCAAATATTGTTTATGCAATACCTAATGCCAAAAGCATTGAAGATGTGGCAGGTGTAAATGGAAGGATTGTGAAAGCAGGAGATAGGAGTGTGCCAACTTCAAGTATTAGATTCGGTGCCTCAAGACATGTAGCATCCTCAATTCTTGAGTACATGAAAACTAATCAACAGATTAGATCAGCACTAAACATTAAAAATGATAAAAGAGTTCTGGACAAGTGCACGAAACTTTTCAGAGTAAGCCACTATGAAAGAAAATTGGAACCAAAGGTCATCAAAGAAAAAGAGGGCAGGTCTATTCCATGGGGAGTCAACATAGCGCTGTCAAAGAATCCAAATGCAGATATCATATCTCATTCAGGGGACGTCGGAAAAGAACCGATGATAATAATCTTTGGACATAGTCCGCAAGAAGTCGTAGATAAGGTTAAAAAAATACTCGACGATAAAAATTTTGAATAGTTTTTACTTATATTATAGTTCAATTTAAGTATAATTTTAAATGAAAGCGATAATTTTAGCTGGCGGTCTCGGAACCCGTCTTCAACCATACACTTTTTTCATTCCGAAACCAATGTTACCCCTTGGGAATAAACCACTTTTAGAACACATTATTGACTGGTTGAAGTGTGATGACAATAATATTGATCATATAATAATTTGTGTTAGTTATTTACATAGAACAATAGAAGACTATTTTGAAGATGGTAGCAGACTTGGAATAAAGATAGAATATGCAAGGTCCGATAGACCTCTAGCAACCGCGGGTCAGCTATTGACAGCCAAGAGGTTTATTGATGATAAATTTGTATGCGTATATGGAGATTCCATTTATGAGTTCTCACTTAGAGAAATGATAAATGAACATGACAGACTTAAAGCCTTTACTTCAATGGCTCTATTATCCTATAAAACAAGGCTAAAGTACGGTTTTATTGACATAAATGGAAACAATAGAGTTACTAGCTGGAATGAAAAGCCCGAAATAAAGGGATTGATAAATATAGGCTGCTATGTGATGGAACCCGAATTTATTGACTTGATACCGTCATCAAACGCCTTTGGAATGGATGATGCCGTTCGAAAAGCATTGGATATGAAAAAGTTGGTGAATGGATTTGAAATAGAATCAGGATTCATTGACATAGGTGATAAAAAATCATATCTTCAAACCTACAAAAAATATGTCGAGAGATTGGGAAAAATCTAAGTTATGAGTATCGTTTTCTTTGAAGATACTAGTTGGAAAAATTTTGCACCACTTAGTTATACAAGATCTTTGTTTGACCTTAAAATTGGCTCACTGACAACCTTTGAACATTTCAATAATAAATCATCGAAATTCCTTACTCGCCAATACCTAGAAAAGGTAACCAAGGAAAGACACCCAGATAATTTAGTAAATACATTAGAATACAATGGGGATGACATATTCATTAATTCACTATTCATTCCTCTAAAGTCGTTCTTCAAAAAATGGAGTGGCAAGAAGAAATTTCTGATCTCGTTTGGAGACAAGATACTAATGGGAAGAATTGACAAATCAGATTTTGAATATCTTTACGAATCGGTAGTTCATGACAAGAAAATCAATAGTAACAGAATAAGCACAGAAATGACAGATATTATTGACCTGGATGAATGTGGTGTTCTATACAATTGGCCATGGGACTTTATCTTCCATATTAAGCAGATACTCACTTCTCAACTTAGACTCAAAAACAATGTCCCTAATGGAATCAAAGTAATTGGTAATAATCCCGTATATGTGGACAAGACTTCGACAATTGGGGAGGGCACTATCCTTGATGCTAGCGATGGAGGAATCTATATTGGTCCTCAGTCCACAATTTATCAATCTTCAATCAATGGTCCAGTTCATGTTGGAGAATACAGTCATGTAAAGCCGTATTCGATAGTCAGCAATTCATACATTGGTAACAATTGTCGTATAGCTGGAGAAATAGATTCCTCGATAATTCTGGATTATACCAACAAGTCTCATCTTGGATATTTGGGTCACTGTTATGTGGGTGAATGGGTAAATTTAGGAGCCAATACAGTCACCTCTGATCTCAAAATGACCTATGGGACAATTTCAATGAAAGTAGGTAACGAAAAAAAAGATACAAAGACAATTAAGTTAGGTTCTTTTTTTGGAGATATGTCTAAAACATCTATAGGCACAAACATTTATTGTGGAATGAGAATTGGTGTCTCTTCACATATTTACGGAAATATTTTTAATGATGTTCCTTCCTATGTGATTTATGGCAAAGGTATCGGATCAGAAAATGCAGAAATGAATATTTCTTCATCAATTGAATTTCAAAAAAGGATGATGTCGAGAAGGAACGTCAATATGTCTTTAGAATATGAAACGATGATGAGAACACTTTTTGAAATTACAAGCAATGAAAGAAAAAAGTATGATGTACGCTCAAAAAGATTTACTATACGATAGTTACAAGTAATCTATGATTTGTTTCTCTTTCCACAGACCAATTCTTTGATGTAACCACGGATAGAAATTTGCATCACCATTCTCAAATTCCTTTTTCACTATTTTTACAATTTTCTTTGATACAGTCCCCGGTTGACCATAAATCTTTCTTTTATTCTTAAGCTCAAGGCCGAGTCCTTCTTTTCTGTTGAACGCCTCATCTATTAAGGTAGTTATCCATGAGGAGTTTACGGGAGGAATTAATATATTGCCGCGAGCATCAAAAATGGTTTCTGGTCTGTCCGTATTTAGTCTAACGGTAAGTGATAAAACTTTTGGAAAGTACAGTAATTCTTCTTGCATAGAGCCCGAATCTGTCATTTCCGCCCAACAATGTCCACTATCTAGAAATTCTATTACGTGAGAATATTCTTTCCATAATGGAGTAATAATAAATTTATCTGGATAATCCTTTGCCAGATTCAGTAGATTTTGTTCTAGATGATATGATCTCAGAGCTGATTTCATTGCATTTAACATTATAAGAACTAGCTTGTAATCCGTATTTTTAATCAAATATGATATACTTTTAATTATGGATGAAAATCTATGTTCCGTAAGATTTTCTCTTCTGTGAATATCTAATCTAATCCATTCTCCTGTTTCTAGTTTTGGGTAAATATCAAACAAGCTAGTTTTTGGTTTATTTTTTCTCTTGATCTCAATTGCGTCTACGACTGAATTGCCAACTACGTGAATAAACTCTTCTGGATATCCTTCACGGACTAAATTGTCCTTGTTGAGTTGTGTTGGTGCAAAGAAAAATTGCGTTCCTGCTGAACATATCCAAGTGTCTATTTGCTCAGGAAATGGTTCTTCTCTTGCCAAGAACCACCTACCTTCAAATTGTGAATCTACAAATTTTTCAACACTGAATTTTGTTGGATCCTCATTAACCTTAAGGTACTTTATTGATTCAGGGCTCATGGACCGTAGTCCTGCCTCATTTTGGGCTACTTTTTGACCCATTCCAAAGACCCATGCGAGCGGGGCAATCCCAGCAACTAGGGTATCGCCATGAACTATTGGTAACAGTTGCGAGAAAGTTCCAAAGCTTTTTTTCAAATACCTACCAAACGAACCAAATTTTAGAATTAATTCGCTTGCTTTTTCCATCAGGTCTCCTCTAATTTGAAGATTACAGGCAATGTGATCCTGTAATTCAAATTCTTGAATACCAAATCCAAGCAGATCGTCAAAGTGCTGCCCAGTATCTATTACAAACGCCGGTAATTTTTGTTGTAATGCTTCTATCATCACAGGTGCCTGTTTATAAAAATCAGGCTTTGTCCCAATCACAACTGAAAGTACAGGGCTATTCAAATCATTTGAAAGCTTGTAGCTGTCATTTAGAACGTTATGAAAAATCTCAATTGGAAGAATTTTCCTTTTAAAATAAATATTTCGTATCGGTAACTTTTCATTCAAAAGCTTTCTTCTCCTATGGGTCGCTTTATTTTTCCTTCTCTCATAAAAACAATAATTCCTATTACGACAATTCCAATTCCAGCTGCCAATAACGCGTATGTTAGCGGAATGAGTCCGGGAACGAACAGTATTTGTGGTATTTTTGAGATCATATCCTGAACTAGAATATTACCAATTATCAGAACAATACCTGATATACAAAGGATAATTCCAATTTTCCTTGATCCATAGTTTTTAATCAGTCCATAGGTAACTCCAGCCAGTATTATCCCAGGTGCTGCAGATATCGACACTATCTGAATTAGAACTCCTTCTGGTTGAACTACGATATCGGGGCCTTGGGATTGTGGTCCAATTAGAAAAGAAATAAACGAATACAAGAGAAGTACGAACATTACAATTAATCCTAAACTGGCTAAAGATACTGAAGTTTCGAGTTTTACCATTATATATCGACTTGAATAAATCTAGTATTTTTTTTACTTAATTCCTATTACATCTCCGAATTCTTTTCTGGCAGCAGACCCCAAAACTTGTGCAGATTTTTCTGGCGAAACATGATTAACATAAACACCAAATCCTCTCTCCAGACCCGACCAGTTATGGAGTTGCGGGTAAACTTCTATATGCCAATGAATCTGCCGGCTATTTTTCTTTTCAGGCGATAAATGAAATATCAGATTAAAAGAAGGTTTTTGCAATACCTTGTCCATTCCTCCCAAAGTGGATCTCAGGATAAGCGCAAGATCCGTGAACTCTTTCTGTGAAATCTTTGAAAACGATGTTGTATGTCGTTTGGGGTAAATCCAAAATTCATAAGGATAGGTTGAAGCCCAAGGAGAAATAGCGATATAGCTTTCGGTGTCTAGAATTTGTCTTGGACCACCGGTCTCTGTAGAAATTATGTTGCATGCAGGACAATTTCCATTTTCATTCAGATACCGATTTGAGGCCTCTGCTTCAGATTCAATAATTGGCGGTATCGTTGAAAAAGTCATCAGATGAAAGTGAGCATGCTCAATATCGCTTCCTGACAAGATCCCACTATTTACGAATATGGAAACATAAGTTACGCTCTTCTTCGTGTAGAGATGACTAAGGTAATTTTGCAACACTAACAGTACATTTGACCACTTGTCGATAGATAGCCTTGGTAAATTTTCTTGATGATTCGGTGTCGCTACAACAATGTAGTGATACCCGTAGGCCGGTTCGCTATATAGAGGCTTGTCTCTGTAGTTATTTTCGTTCACCGATGTTACAACAGGGTTTGAATTTGGAAAAACTCTTACATCCCAGTTTTCAATAATGTTTTCTTCATTATCAGATAATCGTTGAAGCATACCTTCCTTCACTACCAGCGATAGTACGGACGGGGGAGTCATACTTTCATTTCCAGGACAGTATGGACATTGTGTAGTATCATTTTTTACTTCATACGAATCAGGAGGAAGAACTACAAATTTTTCAAGTATGTAATCTTTTCTAAGTTCTGCCAACTCGATATTCCTAAAAAATCCTCCAAGAACCTTTAATTAAAGGTTCTGTGATCTTGATCTTTTTAATTGACCATTTTGGATTTTTTAGGGTATGATTAAAAGTTAGAATATTCAAATTTTAGAAAATAAATGCGGCACATAAATACTACACATTTGATAGGCCATTCTGGTGGGGCTAAATGTAGTAGCCATACTTTGATGCGCCAATAATCTTGTGTGATTTTGATTCCCTCAATATTATTGAACTTTCAGGGACGTACGAGTAAATAGGAACCTGATATACTGTACCATAAATCAAAACGAGTATGAATTCGTATCTCCAGAGTAGATATTTCTCTACATCGCTCAACAGACTTGGCAGCCCAATTAAGGATTCGGTCTTTGTGCTGGCTAACTGTAATTTTTCATTCCACTTTGGATACTTTGCCCAAAGCTGATCCGTTGATATGGGTCTATTTCTTGTATACAAAATACAGGGCTTGTATGCGACTACCATCCCAAGAATAACCATGGCAACGCCAAGAAGAAAAAAACCATGTGTACCACGACTTATTGCTTCAAAATTCAAGTAACCAATTGATGCTTTATAGTAGAAGGGACCCAGTGAACTAGAAAAGACAAATGGTATCACAATACTTCCATAAATCAGGACTATGCCTAGACAGGAAATAGCCACCGGGACTATACCCTTCAGTAAGACTGATATGAACATGACTATCAGTATTAGAATAGTGATAATGTGTAAAATCTCAAAAATCCCTCTGTGGACATCAAATAATGATATTGAAAGGTAAACATGTATGATAGTTAGTAACAGAATACCTATTATTGCGAACCTAAGAAAAGATCTATCATTGCTTCTTAGCCACAAAAGCCCGTACGTCATGTATAGTATTGCCACTAGAAATAAATAAATTTTGATTTTGCCGTTTTATATGTGGTACTAAGTTGACTGATAACACGAATGTTTTGATTAATAATGAATTGCTAGTGAGGTCGCTTGTGGCAATGCCCAACGAACTAACTTTAGAAAGGTTTCAACAATTGTGCGAGATTACGAGTAAGGCAACAACAGAGGAATTGGTGAATTATCTAATTTATTTAGGAATAGGGGAATTCTCGGACAATTCTGTCGCCTTTTCAGAAAAAGACAAACTAGACACAATTCTTTTGGCTATGAAACAAGGTTGCGATCCGGAGCGTTTATCAAAAAAAATACTATGGAACGATTTTGAGTTATTTACTTCGCTGCTGATAGAATCTGCGGGATATTCTTATGAAAGAAATGTCGTATTCACCAACCCTAGAATTCAAATAGATGTAATTGGATTCTATCGTAAAATCGCATTATTAATTGACTGCAAGCATTGGATGAAAATCCATGATCTTAATATCTCAAAATTTTCCTCAAACCAGATTAGAAGGGCGAAAGTATTTCTGGATAAGAGAAAGGACGTTGAATCAGCAATCCCAATTATAGTGACTTTGCATGAATACGATTACAGTTTTTTTGATAAGATTCCCATAGTCCCTATTTCAAGATTCAAAGATTTCCTCCAAAATTTTCCCTTATATTTAGATACATTACATTTCATTCAAAACAAGTAGTATTGCCATTAGTACTGGACATACATTCTTAAAAGTAGTATCAAATGGGTTTTGGCCTTGATTGAACCTCGGATCTTGTTTACACTCCATGTCGGACCAAGAGCAATTTAGTATAAAGGGTTTATGTTCTGAAATAATGGTAAAATTAAATACCCGATTTTTATTTATGTTTTTGAAATCAGATGAAGATATACCTTTACTTTCTTTTGAGTGTAATTTTTGTTAGTGTTTCCGTCCTACCTCAATCTAATGCACAAACAAACTCAACTACGAATGGTACTTTACCGACTGGCAATCTCACAGGGACTGCACAACCTGGCAATCTCACAGGGACTGCACAACCTGGCAATCTCACAGGGACTCCTCAACCTGACAGTCTCACAGGAACAACAAGTGATGACATTATATTTGGTGGAGCAGGTTTTGATAATATTACAGGTAATCAGGGTAATGATGAAATTGATGGTGGAGTGGGTGGTGATAGTATTATGGGGCAAATTGGAAATGATCTTATTTTCGGCGGTATAGGCAATGACAATATTTCGGGCGGCGAAGGAAATGACGACCTATATGGAGGCCCCGGAGCAGATTTCCTAGACGGTGGTATAGGCGCTGATTATTATGATTGTGGCACTAGTTCTGACACGATATCTAATGTGAATATTTCAGAAGGAGATATTGCCACGGCTAATTGCGAAAAAATGTCGAGATAAATCTAAATTAATAATCAAAAAGCAAGAAAAAGTTTTCATATTTTAGCTTGTAGTTCTTAGTCGACAATCTAGATGCGTTTAACTCCTAAATTTTAGATTACCAGAAGAGCAAACAAAAGTAATCTTAATATTTTATTAATTTGAATCCATGTTGGATGACTGAAAAAACAGTGAATGTTCAACCATTTACAAATCCAATGTTGTATGTTCCAAAGGCTATGTTTTTCACGAAAGGTAAAGGAGTTCACAAAGATCACCTTACAAGTTTTGAACTGGCTTTACGTGATGCTAAAATTTCGGATCTAAATATTGTATCTGTCTCTAGTATAAAGCCTCCAAAATGCAAAATTATTAGTTTGCAGGAGGGTAGAAACTATCTTGTACCAGGACAAGTTGTATTTGTTATTATTGCAAGACAATCCACTAATGAACCAAACAGGCTTATCGCTGCCTCTGTAGGATTAGCTAATCCAGCTGATGATGGTCAGTATGGTTATCTATCAGAACACCATTCTACAGGCGAGACAGCCCAAAAAGCCGGAGATTATGCGGAAGACATGGCAATGGAAATGCTAGCCACTACGATGGGGTTGCCAAACGACGATTCGCTTACATGGGATGAAAAACAGGAACAATGGAGACTTTCTGGAAAAATATACAAGACACAAAACTTTACACAGTCTGCTGAAGGTCACAAGGACGGAATGTGGACCACAGTATTAAGTGCAGCAGTCTTGTTAATCTAAATCTAATTTATTAAAATTTACTTTATTTTGAAATTTTATTTTGAATAACAGAAATCCAAAAGATTTACATTGAATTGCATCTTAATAAAAGTAATTAGTCTTGGATTCAATTACTACTAACCGGCCTGTTCTAATTTATGATGATAAATGTTCATCATGTACAGTATTTGCTAAGTATGCATTCAAGTATTCTAGAGGCCAAATAAATTGCATAGGACATTACTCAAAAGAAGGTCAAAAATTGAGGAAGGTCATATTCCCGCCTAATTATAATGAAACTGAAATGTTCTGGATAATTACTTCTAACCATGCATTTGGTGGCAGAAGCGGATTATTACCGCTTTTAGGATTTATTATTAGGTCGATACTAAAAACCAATAAATCCTCCAATTGGAATTTTGCAGGGTATTGTTCTGACAGTCAGATGTGTAGGGACAAGAAATTTCAAATTAAGAGACTTTATAATCTATTGAAACATGGAAAAAAATTGAATATTAAATATACAAAGACAATTAATGATTAGGTTTCATTATCAGAAAATAGATAATTAGATAGACATGCCGTACGGAAGAAGATTTTATAACAAACATCGAAATTATATTCTCTTTAATAAGAACATGATAATATCAGGAATATTTGCGTTTATTGTAGGTACATTTTTTACTCAGTTTTATGCCCAGTATGAAAAGAACAACTTTGTAAATTCCATAGTAACCCTATCAGTAGAATATGCAGTCTATATCCCATTATTTGGATTCCTTTATTATTTGGACAACAAAGAAAAATATGTAGATCGCATAAGTGGAAAGAAAAACTATGCAATCATTAAAAATGATATAATAAAGCTATTTGCCATATTTTCTATATCAGAAATCATATTTTCTGTATCAAAGGTGTCATTTCATTTTCAGTTAATGCAATTATCTTTTGAGCCTTACCACGCTTCAATGATTGCATCTTTTTCGGCATGGTTTATTTTTCTTGTAATCATAAATTTTGGCGCGAAAATAGTAAAGTTATTTAAGAGTAGTACTACCTAAGATTTTCTAAAATACGAGATTTCGATAGAATATTAGTATGTTCCTAGCTTGGCTCAGTATTCTATTCGATCTCTATAATTTTTGATTTTGATTTTGTAAAGTAGTGAACTTTACTTTGAAGAGTCCAAAAGATCATGGCATCTAGTAATTCTTACATCGTGTAAAGGTTTTTGTTTTCACCTAACCGGTTAGTGCAGAGGCTCAACTAACAAATGCATAGGAATTTTTCTGCCACATTATTACTTGCTAGTAAGTTTTCGGAAAAGCAAAGGTTCCTTGTTCTGATCTGGGTCCCCAGTGAAGTATCCCTGTGGTCCACCCTCACAAGGTGTCAATGGAGTTGAGCCGGTACTGAGTATAGCATCTTTTACCTGCTTTGGTGTGAAGTCCGTGGAATTTGTCTTTATCAATGCCGCAGCCGCAGCAACAGATGGAGCCGCCATACTTGTTCCGCTATCAACCGCATATTCACCATCAAGGTAAGTAGACAGTATAGAGACTCCGGGAGCTGCAATGGTTACTGAAGGACCGAAATTACTAAAGGGTGCAAATGAATCATCAGTGGCATTTTCGACATTCTCTGCCTTTAATGCCGGTCCAATACCCCCGCACTTACCATCACTGTCTGCAATTGCAGAAACTGTAATCACATCAGGATTACTTGCTGGAGAAGTAGTAGAAGCGTCATTGCCATAATTTCCAGCTGCTACTACATAGGTTACACCCTCTTTTATGGATGCACTTACTGCGCGATTGAGGGCTGGAGATAGCGGAGTCTCAACACTTATGTTTACAACATCGATTTCATCAGCATGTTGAGTGATATATTCAACGCCCTTAATCATATCAGAAATTTTGCATTCACCCGCCTTATCACAGACTTTTACAGACCAAAGCCTGGCACCAGGAGCACCTCCCACGATGCCTACTCCATTATCCTTGGCTGCCGCGATACCTGCAACATGGGTGCCGTGGCCGTTGTCGTCATCACCAGTTTCGGCTCCACTTACAAAACTCACATTTTTGTAGACGTTAAGATCGGGATGATCAAGATCTATTCCTGTGTCAAGAACCGCTATGTCTACGTCAATATCCTCCTCACCACCTTTAAGATCAGCCGTAGAGAACGTTCTTTTAATGCTTTCAGGAATGGTCTCTTCTTTAATTGTGGGAGCCGTGGATGCAATATGTCCTGAACTTAAATCTAGCTCGCCACTTCCAGTATAATTTGATTGAGCTTCATAGTCTTCGCCATAATGCACAAATCTTGGGTCGTTAATTATCGGATTGTCCGGTTCTGCCAGTATGACTATTGCTTTGTAGTCAGTCATATTGATTGTATCTACCACCTTTACGTGAAATGTTTTAACCGCATCATCGGCGACATCAAATATGTTAGTAGTTGGCACAAGATTCGGCAGCAGCTCGAGAATCATTTCACCACATATTGACGGTGCTAATATTAAGCGCGTGTCCTGAATCACTTTCTTTTCATCTCCTTGAGCTAGCAACATGGCTTTATAGTCTGGAACGTTGTAAACATTTAGTACCGTAACACCATAATTCGATATTGTCTCATTTACAAGAGCAGGAAAATCAGTGGTAGGTATTAGATCTTTTCGTAGCTCGACTAGAGATTGAGTGCATACTAATGCAGAGTATGGTCTCTGAAAGATCTGCCTTTCAACAATGGTTATGGGAATACCGCCGGCTGGGGTAGGTGCTGCTGGGGTAGGTGCTGCTGGGGCAGCGTCGTCTGCTGGGGCAGCGTCGTCTGCTGGAGGTTCGTCTTCAGCAGATGGTGCTGGTGGAGCTGGTGGAGCTGGTGGTGCTGGTGGTGCTGGTGGGGCAGGACAGTTTATAGTAAGTGTTACCGGATCTGATGTGACATCTGTTTCACCTTCTAGCGATGCTGTAGCTACTATTGATAATTGCACATCTTCACCTGCACCTAGAT
>DASUQJ010000078.1:0-15671 GCA_036280615.1 Nitrososphaeraceae archaeon | reverse complement strand
GAATATTGTTAAGCGAAAATCCAACTGGTGGAATGAGTTTTCATCAAATGACTGCAAAAGTACAATCACCTAATTTCCACCAGTTGTTTTGCTGAAACGTTAGAGTACACTGTTATACAAACTATATAAAAGATCCATTTTCTTGGTTAATTTTGATTTTTTAGACCATCTTTCGGCTCCTTATTAATCAAAATGACTACCTTAAGCGGTCTGAAATAAAATATTTTAAGAAACTTAGATGTTGCCTTTGTTTAATCTACGATAGAATTACGTTAGTATACTTCATAAAAAAACGATTGTTCTTTTTTCCTACTATTTGGACTCCCGTGTTAATCAATATTATCCCACTTCTGCATATCTTTTACATCATGGATAGAATTTTTTGGAATCAATGATCAATAACTGAAATGTAAAGCATGAACCCTGCGTGATGCTCACGAAATTTTTATGAATGACTCTTGTTTTTGTAACTCGTATGTATGTAACTGGTTATTCACTTCTGTGCGCAAACCATCTAAGTGGATAGGTTTCTGAATAAATCCATTTATTAATTCCTTTTTAGCAAATTCTTGAAATAAATTATCATTTATCGTGAAAGCGGTCATTAGAATGGTTCTAACATATCGATTCAACTTTTTTAACTCCTTTATTAATTCCGTACCGGTAAGACCGGGCATTCTCAAATCAGATATCACTAAAACGTAGTTCTCTTTATTGAACTTAAAGTGTTCGAGTGCCATTACTGGATCTGTAAACGTAAAAACAGTAATACCATTAATTGTTCCCAAGGCGTCGCGAAAGAGTTTGACTATATCATCTTCGTCGTCTACTATTGCTATAAGTTTACTCTTGGAGACGGAAGTATTCGCAACCAACTCATATTGCCTGCTAATCATTGCGCTGATCCACTATAAATTACTGTAATCCAAAAAAACCATAATTTCCCCCTCTATGTGTTTAAAGCTATATGCAAATGTTAAAAAAATTCAAAAGTGAACGAATTTTACAAACATTTAGTCATTTGTCCCTTTTTAAGCTGGCTATCTTTTAATATTTCAGAATAAAAAATATATTGCTTAAATTCGCATTATATGGAAAAATGTGTGCGCAGATTGATAGACCCGATATAGGACTATCGCAAATAGACAGAAAAATATTGAAAATTTTGCTCACGCCTAACGGTCATCTAAAATCTACCAAAAGTATATCCACAAAGTTAGGGCTGCCTATTACAACGGTAAGACGAAGACGTAAACGACTAGAAGACAAATTTTTAAAAGTACAATATGTGCTGGATATTGAAAAATTTGGATGGAGGCGTATTGATTTCTTTATCTCCATAAGAAACGGATTGGTGAATGGTGTTGCCAATAAACTAATGGAACTAAATGACGTGACATATGTGGGGAAGAGTATAGGGGAACATACTATCGATCTAAGGGTAGAAACAATTCTAAAGGATAACGTCGTGTTGCTTGACCTTCTGGAGCAGATAAAAGGCATGGAAGGTGTTAAGGACGTAGTATGGAGCGAAATTGTTAATGTTGTAGGAAGGAAAATATCAGTTCCCACCTCAATTATTGACAAAATTTGATGATCAGGTATTTCAGAATGATGTGATTCTGCATCTACTTGCTCGAAAAAAATCATAGTGTAATATCTATCATTTCATGATGTGGACGTAATGTACTGTCTCTAGTTGACAGTAATATTCCGAGATAATGGAAAAATTCAAATTATTGAACTTGAAAAGTCAAAGACTCACTACTTTCCACACCCGCCTGCAATGCAGTTCCCAAAACTATAAAAGTTCCAATCTCATCTTCACCGATTACAAAAGTAAGGGAGAGTTTTCCATCAATGTCTGTATAATCTTTTACAACATTTCCCGAAGGATCTTTAATTGTGAGATGAACAAATATACGATCCACTGGTTCTCCTGTAATTGGATCCGAGGCAGTTAGCGTTACTGTTTGTTCCTCTCCAGGGGAAATTGGATTTTGTTTTACACTAATATCGAGGTTAACTAGATTTGAATTATTAACTTGAGGAACGTTAGCTTCTGGAGCTTCAGGTTCTGTTATATTTACTTCTTCAGGAGCTTCAGGTTCTGTTATATTTACTTCTTCAGGAGCTTCAGGTTCTGTTATGTTTACTTCTTCAGGAGCTTCAGGTTCTGTTATGTTTACTTCTTCAGGAACATTACTTGCATTGGTTCCATTATTTATCACTTTTGTTACGAGTTCTGTGGCTTCATCTTCTGTGAACTTTCCTGTTTTCACAAGTTCATTAATCAGATTAACTTTTGTTACAAGTTCTGTGGCTTCATCCTCTGTGAACTTTCCTGTTTTCACAAGTTCATTAATCAATTTGTTTTCTTCATCATCGGCGGTCGATATAACATTGGAAGTTGATGTACCATTGGTTCCGGTAGATGCCGTTGTGCCGATAGTGGTAGTGTTAGTTTTAGTAAAAGGAACGCTACTATTTGTAGAGTACTTGTTTTTGAAATAGTTCGCATCGTCAACGCAGTGTACTACTTCTTTATCAGTAAGACTATCTCCTACTTCTGCTGCTAGGTCTATACAATCTTGCAAGCTTTCATTTGCATCCGCATAAATGTCGCTAGCTTCCATCGATTCCAGAGGTATATCTTCTATTTGTTCATCGCCATCTTTTACAGCATCTGCAAATTCTTGCAGATCATCATAATTATCCAAAATTTGTTGTTCTTCGTGCAATGCCAGAATTGGGATGATATTGCCAACAAAAAAGAACGTTTCAAGAATAATAATAATTAATATGAGAAGTGACGTTTGTATCGATATGTGTTTGTTCAACATTCTAAACTTCAAAATCATCATAAATAAATTTTTATGGATATTTATGAAATATGTTTGGTAAAATATTAGATAAATAACTAATTTTTCGAATTAAATTGGATCATATGTCATCATAATTCTGCTTTTGAAATTACTGAAAATTTATCGTATTAATTATGAAGATGTTATTACCCCAAACCAGTAACACATGTCTATATTTTACTAATCATCATCCTTTGTGTTAAATTACCTTACAATTTAAGTAAAACTTGCCAAAATAGAGTCAAGATTTGCAATTTCTTTATCTTAAGGCTTAATTGTTTTAGCGTCCTTTTGTGATCATTAAAGTACGTTCGCAAAGGTACGTGTGAGATTACCCTCAAGTTCGAGTTTAATTTTTATTATAGTTACAATTGGGTCTTTAATTTCGAGTCGATAGCTCAATCTCTTTACCCGTAGCGGAATTTGACGCTACCACCGTTTCTGCTTGGTTTTCGCCACGATTAATAGGATCTTTTCCAACAGTAACGTCGAGGTGTATACTGTGTGGATGACTTCTTGCGAAGCATTGATTTAAGGCATCTCAAGAACATTCAAGGAATCGCTGGTTTCATGGACAGTGGGCTTCGGGTTAAGGTTAGGTTGTGGAACTTTATCTTGACGCACGCTAACCTAAGGATATTTGTCGCGGAAATAGTTTGCATCATCAAAACAGTGTACTATTTCGTGGTCTCCTAGATTCTGACCAATTTTTCCTGCCAAACGTATACAATCTTGTATATTTTTATTAGCTTCTTGATAGGCCCCTGAATCTATGAAGTCGTTCAAAAGTATCTCATCGTCATCTAAATCACCATTTTTTATATCATCTACTAAGTCTTCCAGCTGAGTATACTCTTCAGCTACGTTGGGTTCAGATTTAGGTTCGGTAACTTGATGAGTAGCATTGGTTTCAGGGACAGTGGGTTCGGGTTCAGGTTTAGGTTCGGTAACTTGTTGAGTAGCATTGGTTTCAGGGACAGTGGGTTCGGGTTCAGGTACAGGTTGTGGTACTTTATCTTGAGGGACGCTAACCTGAGGATATTTATCCTGGAAATAGTTTGCATCATCAGAACAGTGTACTATTTCGTGGTCTCCTAGATTTTTACCAATTTTTCCTGCTAGGTCTATACAATTTTGGGTTTGTTTATCTGTTCCCTGATAGGCACCTGAATCTTGAAAAGCATCCAAGGAAATCTCATCAGTGTCTATGTCCCCATTTTTGATATCATTCACTAGTCCGTTGAGATCGTCATAGTCTTCAGGATTGTTGTTACTAGAAGACTCGTCGTCAATATTTTGATTGTCAGATGATGTGGTATCATTGGTACTGGTCCCTGTTTCAGAAGTCGCGGGTAAATCAGAATCTAATGTATCATCAGCAGTTGATGCGTCATTGGTCCCATTCTTCATCACTTTTGTTACGAATTCTGTGGCTTCATCTTCCGTGAACTTTCCTGTTTCCACAAGTTGATTAATCAAAATGTTCTCTTCATCATTTGGGGCTGAGGTATCAGTATCGGTATCGGGGGCTGAGGTATCAGTGTCGGTATCGGGGGCTGAGGTATCAGTATCGGTATCGGGGGCTGAGGTATCAGTATCAGGAACTGATATGCCAAAAATGGTTGAAGACTTCATCGATTTCATGGGAATTTCTTGTATTTCTTTATCACCTTCTTGAATAATATCTGCAAATTCTGCGGGATCATCATAATCATACAAGATTAGCTCTTCCTTATTGAGGGCAAGTATCGAAATGTTAGTTTCAACAAGGAATAAAGCGCCGAGAGCTATAATTATTCCCAATAGGAGTGGAATATTGATTGATCCGACGCTGCGCATAGATTAAAATTTAAAAATACAATACAATACATAAATCTTTGTCGCATAAATCATACCCATTTTCAGGCCTTCCACACTAAATCAAGTGTAAATCCCTTTTATTGTCCATTTCTTTATATTGTTGCTCAATTGAATGACCTGGTGTCTTTGAGTTTCTATTCACATTTTTCCATTTCGTGCTAACAATGTACACTGCTATTCTGTTTAACCCTAATATAACAATGTTAACCGTAGCCTCGAAGATTTGTAATTTGATGACTCCACAAATATTACTGATGAGAAACATATTGTTAATTAATACTATATTCTTAATTTTGATATTGTCTAGGAAAAAGACGTTCTATATTTTAATAATAAGTGGCATTGCATTTATTGTAATTGGAGCCGCTTCGATGATTGATTCAAATACCCCGAGAAAAGTAGCGATAGACAGTACGTTGGAGGCCAATTTGACGGATGTTATTACACCTATAATGAATAATGGAAGTGTGGGTAAAATCATAATTGACGGATCTAAGTTTAATTTCAAAATTGAAGATCCGGAAAAATCGATTATTGTGTCAGTTTCTAATAAGACACATTATCAATATGATCTGGTTGCTAACGATGAAGGGGAATATAGATTTGAAACAAAAAATATTGGGAATACTGTTCTTAATATTGATGGAGAAGTAGAAACTAAGGCTTCTCCATTGGCCTTTGCGGGCCAGATGATGTTACTCATAACAGGAATCATAGTTCTGGGAATTGGAATGAAAGCCAAATTCGCATGAAATAAATGACGACTAATTTATTGTTCCTCTTTGATAGGAGCCAAGTATCTTAATAAATGTGCATTTCTTTTCGATATTAGCCAGCGTTGTTTTAACATTATCTTCTTCAATGTGACCTTCAAAATCTACATAAAAGTTGTATTCCCACGGTTTTTCTTTGGTTGGCCTTGACTCGATTTTTGTAAGATTGATTTTCCTATATTCAAATTCTTGTATCACTGAAAATAAAGATCCTGGTGTGTGCTTTAGTCCAAAAATCATCGAAGTTCTATCAGTTTTAGTAGGGGTAGTTTTTTGATTAGATAGCACTAAGAATCTAGTGAAATTGTTTCTCCTGTCCTCTATATTTTGATCAAGAATCTTCATATCATAAAATTCTGCCGCCTTCTTGCTTGCAATTGCTGCAGTGTCCAGAATTTTTTTTTCTTTTATTAGTCTAACCGATCCAGCCGTATCATATGTAGGTATCGCATCTAAGTTTTTTTTCTTGATATAATTTCTACACTGCGCTAAGGCTTGAGGATGGGAGAGGACCTTCGTTAAAGTAGTATTAGTTGATAATGCAATCAGACAGTGATTAATCTTTAGAAATATTTCGCCGCTGATTTTTTTTTCAGTATCTAGTAGCAAGTCGTAAATTTCATTGACAGATCCCTCAATTGAATTTTCAATTGGAACTACTGCACAATCAATACTATCATTTCGTAACGCACCAAAAATATCTTGGAATAACCTCATTGGAATGAGGTCTGAATCGGGGAAAAACTTTGTGGCAGCAATCTCGCTGTATGCTCCATGCTCCCCTTGGAAAGCGATTTTTTTCCTTTTCAAAGTATTTGTTATTCTAAAATGCGTTAATTCATATATTTTTATGTTATACTCTTGAAGAATCGGCTTCAGAATTAAGCATAACCAACCGTGTTAACTATTTCACTTTATGAAAAGTATTTAATGCTTAACACTTGAAATTAAGATAAATGCAACTAGATCAACAATGCATTGATCCTTTAGACAAACAACTTTTAAATGATATTCAATGGACTTTCCCCTTATCAGATAGACCATATCACGAAATAGCAGCAAAACATGGACTTTCAGAAGAAGATGTCATGAGAAGAATTTCATTAATGAAACGAAGTGGACTAATAAGACAGATTAATGCAATTTTTGATACGAGGAAATTAGGTTACAAAAGCGCGTTGGTTGCATTTGCCGTTGAAAAAAAGAAGCTTGATTCAGTAGCTCAGGAAGTCAACAAGCACCCTGGGGTCAGTCACAATTATGAAAGGGATCATGAATTCAATATGTGGTTTACGTTAGCCGTTCCTCCTGACGGAGATTTGAAAAAAGATCTTGAACAAATGGCATCGCTTGAAGGTGTAATTAAGTTTCGTCTTTTGCCAACTCTCAAGTTATATAAAATAGGAGTGAAACTGGACATGGTAAATAATGATCCTAACAAATTGACGCCAGACGACAATATAAAAGCGTTGGATCAAAAGAAATTTGAGCTTACATCAAGAGATAAGGAATTCATAAGGGAATTACAAAAAGATTTGGCCGTATCAACAAGACCATTCGATAATTCTGCAAAGAATCTTGGAATCACCTTAGATGAATTATTCAAGAAGGCTACAGAATACGAATCGATTGGAGTAATGAGACGATTTGCAGCAATCTTACGTCATAGAGATGCCGGATTTACTGCCAATGGCATGATTGTTTGGAAGGTATCAGATGATAAGATTGATGAAGTTGGGTACAAATTAGCATCGTTTCCTCAAGTAAGTCATTGTTATAGACGGCCGGTATATCCTGATTGGCCATTTAGTTTGTTTAGCATGATTCACGCGAGGACAGTTGAAGCTGCCAATAAAATCGCCTTCGAACTATCGAATTTTGTCGGTATTAATGAATATAGGATTCTCTTTAGTTCCAGGGAGTTTAAAAAAGAAAGGGTCAAGTACTTTGTGGACTAACGTTTGTTCTACTAATTGCGAAATTTTTTTTCCAATTTTTTTGAATACACCAAGCATGGGTTAGTATTTCCAGTCTTATTCCAACCAGATATTTTTCATAACATTTCTCTTTGATCTGTTACTAAATTTTAGTTCTATGAATATGAAATTATTTGCCCTATGTTTAGAAATTGTCACGACTAATACAATGTCAAGTTTACGGTTGTCAGAATAGTCATGATTGAACATATATTTTAATTTATGATATTTCAGTAAGGATAGGAATTTATTATTTGTAGAATGTATTTGCTCATTAAGCGAAGTTAGCCCAGACTGGTTAAGGTACGAGCTTCCCAAGCTCGGGATCGCGGGTTCAAATCCCGCACTTCGCAGATAAAGAAATAACCAAATGTCTTATTATTATAAGCACTAATGACCGATACGCATGCCCTTACATTAATTGAGAAATGATTTTCTCAAACCATATTACATTTTAGAGCTACTTCCAGATCCTATTACATTTTAGAGCTACTTCCAGATAAAAAATATTCAATTAAACTCTTCGAGACGTATTTTACTCAATTGTATGCCCGTCAAGCCAAAAAAAGTATTTGAGCATATACTTAAAAACATGTATTTGTCATTCTTTTAATATACTTTGAAGCAGGTCATTACATTTCACTCATACAAGGGTGGAACTGGAAAAACAACTTTAGCAGCCAACTTGGCAGCATTGTTAGCTAAAAAGGGAAACAATGTCTGTATTGTGGATATCGATGTTTATGCTCCAAGCCTGCATGCATATTTTGGTGATATAGTTCAAAATAAGATAAAGAACACATTAAATGATTATATTGTTGGTGCTTGCGGAGTCGACGACTTGTTGGTCCAGGTCACGCCCGTACCGCAATTATCAGACAAAGGTTCTCAGAGTGGAAAAATTATAGGTTGTTTTTCAAGTTCAAAAAGAGAGGATATTCTAAAGATAGAAGGAGTAAAAGAGGACAAGAACAGAATGAATATGCTCAAGAGATTCATTAACTTTAGAGAAGAGTTAATCGAAAAAAATGATATTGATTATATAATTATGGATTCAAGTCCCGGAATCAGGTTTTGGGCAATAAACGCATTAGCATTATCAGATATTGTATTCCTCACACTAAAAATGGGAGATATGGATATCGGAGGCACTAAGATGATTGCCAACGAAATATTGGCTCAATTTAAGGAGCAGGGAAATACCAAATATTATCTCCTTCTCAATAGAATAGCAGGTTACTGTATTCCATCCTTGCAAATAGGCGAGTCTCATTCTGGTCATTCTGAATCAAGTTATACGACCCTAACTCCAGTTGCAGATGATTTTGTTAAAAAATTGACTTCTGACACAGGAATTGATGTAATGACTTCCATCCCATGTTATTGTGATATTCAATTTGCCCAGAAGGAATTTCTTACAGTACTTGTGTATCCGGATCATCCTTTCTCACAACAAATACATCATTTAAAATCGCTAATAGAAAATTAGGAACGATTGATTTGTTCTTGTTTCCTAGTGAATACAAAAAATGGGTATATAGATCCGACTTGGTATAATATCCAAAATGGCCATTCCGGGACTTGCAGAACTAACAGACGGAGATGAAAATATTTCGCCCACTCTGTTTCTTCTGTCTGGTCCACCTGGGATAGGAAAGAGAGATTATTGTAGAGAATTCCTTGAGGAGGGATTAGGATCCAAAAAAAGATGTATTTTTCTTTCTTCTAAAATTACAGATAAAGAAAAAATTGAATTATTCGATATGAAGGGCGGGAGTTTCAGATCTTTATTTGTCAATCCTGTTCTCTTATACGAGACACCCGATGAAAAATCTTTAGAAGAGACGTTAATGCAAATAACTTCATATCTTTCGGATATTCGAGCTGATGAATCGCAGGATCAGCAGACTAGTAGCGCGATGGAAAACGATGACAACATTGTTTATTTTGCCATGGATTCGTTAAATCATTTTTGTGACATATTTGAAGTAAGATCAATCAAGAAGTTTTTGGCACGATTGGTTCTCCAGTTAAAGAAAAGAAAAACTATTGGAATCTTTACTATTGATTTGCCAATATCAACAGAGTATCAACCCATTGTCTCCTTTTGTGATGGAATAATGGAAATGAAATTTGAAGAATCAAACGACTCTCTAATTAGAAAGATCCGATTGCTTTCTATGGCAGGTCATGCAATGACAAAACCAACTTGGATACAATTCAGTATCGATAAAAATGGAAGGTTCACATTTGCAGATGATCTACTTAAATGTACACTAGATGGAAGAGTCATTCAACATCCTCCAGTTTATTACCTCGATCTACCATTCCATTCAGAAGAATGCGCAAGGACATATAGAAAATTTATGTCTGTCTTTAAGGATCTTGATCCAAAATATGAAGTTTTGAATTATAATTTTTGCTTTATAGATATCGTAGGATTATCCAATCCGGAGTTGGCAGTCCATAGGCAGAAGCAAAAGATAGTAAGGTTAAACGAATTTATCAGTTCTTGTAATTCATTCAGGAAGATTTCTGACGAGCTGAAAATAATTCTTCCTGCCGGAGACGGTATGGCGATAGGTTATGAGAACAATCCCGAATTACCATACAAACTTAGTGTCGAATTACATGGATTTCTACGCAAATATAACAAAAGAATGGCTGATGATAACCAGATCAAAGTCAGAATTGGGCTAAGTTCTGGACCAGTGTTCACTGTTTATGATATATCAAATAGACTTAACGTTTGGGGTCCTGGAATAATAATGGCCAGAAGGGTAATGGATCTGGGTGACAGTTGGCATATTCTAATTACCGAAAACTTTGCTATGCAACTAAAACCGCTATACGAAGAATACAAAAATAATATCAGATTTATTGGATCATATGAAATTAAACATGGTGAGAAGATAAACGTCTATTCTGCATATTCTGATGACTATGGGAACCCAGAATTGCCAGAAAAATTCAAACAAATCTACACGAGGCCATAATTAACTTGACTACCAACTTTAACCCATTCTGATCTTTCTCGGAATTCTGATAAAGATTTCTTTAAATTATCCATCAAAGTTTCTATGAATAAATCGTCAGTAGATGGTTGGTAATGAAGCATAATAAAAAGAAGGACAATAATACAAAGAAGGACAAGCCTCTAAATCCGAGAAAAGAGAGGGATGATAGGAGCTACTTCGCTGTAACTCGCAAGAGAAGAAATAGAAACCTGATGATAATTGTACCCGCCGTGATACTGCTTTTAGGGATTATGGCATATGCAGTAACTGTGTATTCTGGCCATTTGGAGAGACCCGGTCAAAATTTTGGCCCTCTTGGTTCTGAACATGTTCATGCAGCATTTGCAGTAAAGATTAATGGCGAAAAATTAGATTTCAGTCAAGAAAAATACCAGGTGCAATCCCAATACATCCATGTTGAGAATAAGGATGGCAATACTTTGCACAGACATGCCACTGGCGTTCCAGTTGGGGAATTCTTTGCTAGCCTAGGTATGAATGTCACGGACAGCTGTTTTACTCTTGAAAATAAAACAAGTTATTGCAGTAACGGAAATTCAAATCTGGAATTTTATGTAAATGGCAATAAAACAAACTCAATTGCAAATTATGTCCTCAAAGAAGATGACAGAATATTGATCGTTTATGGAAATAAGAATGCAATGGAAACACAACAAGATCTGGATGCGCTAAGACTTGCCGAGATAAAGAAATAATCATCATCAAAATTTTCTATCTCCAATTTTTTTTGAGTGGGATCGTATGAATTGTTAAACGATAATAATATTTCAATTTTGAATTTCTAATAAATCTGGTGCCAATATGGACAAAAGTATTAATCTAAAATAGAGTCACTATTTATTTATATGGTAGATCTTGGCATACTTATTTCTGCGCTCGCCGGTGCAGGATCTTTTTTTTCGCCATGTATATTACCAATTTTACCTGCCTTTATTTCATATCTATCGGGCACTACACTCAATGAGATTCAAGATTCATCAGGACAATCTCTCAGGTTAAAAAAGGCAACAAGATTAAACATCTTTTTGAATACGGTATATTTTGTTTTGGGATTCTCGCTTGTTTTTGCTGTCTTAGGTGTATTTCTAAATAGTGTTTTGATGGCCGTTGGGTTAAGCTTTCAAAATGTATTGACATCTGTTGGAGGATTAGTTATTATAGGATTTGGTGTCTACTTAATACTCTCCACAAGGTTAAGACGTCTAAATTTTGAAAAAAAATTTGCTTCTATTCCTAAATTTAAGACCAGTTACCTTACTTCGTTTGTATTTGGATGCGCATTCGCGGCAGCCTGGACGCCGTGTGTGGGTCCGATATTGGGCAGCACTCTCACATTGGCCGTTACGGCGCCAGGAGCTGCTTACAATTCATTATTGGCTTACTCGCTAGGACTTGGTATACCATTTTTAGTAACAGCTCTATTTTTTTCACAAGCAACAAACCTAATTAGGAAAATGGTAAAACATTTAAAATATTTTAATCCTGCAATGGGGATTATGCTAATAGTACTTGGAATATTAGTATTTACCAACAATCTCAGCATACTAGGTAATTTTCCTCTGGCAAATGAAATTATTAATATGGAAAGGGGATCATAGTGAATAGGGACAACATTAGTGCGTTACTAACCGGAGTAGGTGTTGTGGCACTTATAGTCGGATTTGCAATTTATTTCAATAATCCTGAAATAAACAAATCTTCTCTTGGGAATAGCGATCAATCAATAACATCCGATCCAAATAGCAATAATGGCATTTCAAGTGTTGGATTATCAATAGATAAATCTCAATTCAAGAAAGCTCCAGAATTCACGGGCGTTACATCATATATTAATACAAATGCGACAAAGTTATCTGATCTAAAAGGAAAGGTGGTGTTAGTTGACTTTTGGACATATAGTTGTATTAACTGTATTAGAACGTTACCATATCTTGTAGATTGGAATCAGAAATATTCTGATAAAGGATTAGTCATTGTGGGAGTTCATAGCCCTGAATTTGAATTTGAAAAAAATATAGACAATGTTAAGCAAGCAGTCACACGATTTGGAATAAAGTATCCTGTATTGTTGGATAATGATCATGGGACCTGGAACGCATTTCAGAACAGTTACTGGCCGCGAAAATATCTTGTAGATTCAGATGGATACATTCGATATGATCATATTGGTGAAGGAGGGTATGTTGAAACTGAAAATGCCATTAAGAACCTATTAACAGAACGATCCAATCAACAAGGTATAGAGATATCAAATATTAATCAAACAAAATTAACTGTACCTGGGGCACAATCTGTTGATTTCAATCAAATCAAGACACCAGAATTATACTTTGGTTACCAATACGCAAGAGCTCAACTTGGAAATATCGAAGGATTCAATCCAGATAGGACTGTAAATTATACGATACCTACCTCTAATCTTAAGCCTAACGTTATCTACCTTCAAGGATTATGGAAAAATAATCCTGACAGTATGGAACTTGTTGGACCAGATGGAAAAATAATCCTCTCATACTCGTCAAAGTCTGTCAATATTGTAGCAGGAGGAAAGGGCGAGATAACCGTTAAGGAAGATGGTAAGAATACTCAGACAGATAATCCTTTTAAAGGAAATGATCTGGATACAGGAGGTAAGGTAAACATAGACGGTCAGAGGCTCTACAATATTGCAGAACATGCAGACTATGGAAGCCACCACATTGAGATAAAGGCAAAGGGGTCTGGCTTTAAATTATATACCTTCACATTTGGATAAATCTGGTATTGCAAAAATAACTTGATCTTATATGTTGCTTGAGAACCGTTAGTTGGATAATCTGATAGACTGCAATCAGTTACAAATGATGTGATCAAAAAATAAAAATATTAACTAATCGTTTCGATGATTGTTAATTCAAATTGAACTCTGAATCATGGATAGAAGTAATTCTTCCCAATAATTCGGTTGCATGTGTGAGATTAATTAGAGGTGGAAGAAGAAGAAAGTACATGTGTATCAGGATCAATCGCAGCGGCGTTTGTATCCTCTCACCGCCTAATGAAGAATTTGAATCAATAAGAGATTTCATAGGTGATAATAAAGAATGGATTTTGAAAAAAACAAAATTTTATACAAAATTAAATAATAAATTGGAATATGGTCCTCTTCAAAAAGATGAAATTATTTATCTTGGGAAAAAATATAAAATACAATTTATCAAAGATGCATTGCAATACGCCGTTATTTCTGAAAGTCTAATGAAAATAACATTTCATGTAAATGATAGACGAACATATAAGAGAAATATTGCAAATTGGTATAGGGAACAAACGAAGAAGCTATTGGACAACAAAGTTCCATTTTTTGGAAAAAAATTATCGCTATCATATCGTAAAGTGAGTATAAGAAATCAAAAATTAAGATGGGGTAGCTGTTCAAAAGATGGTAACCTAAATTTCAACTTGCTTTTATCCGCACTTCCCATAAATATTATCGATTACATCATAGTGCATGAATTATTTCACTTGATTGAATTTAATCACTCTGATTATTTTTGGAAACTGGTAGGACAGGCGTACCCCTCCTATAAGAATTGTCGGACTTGGTTGAAAAATAATGGGGCATACTTGCAATTCGATTAACCGTGATAAACATTTTAATCATGTGCTCACTAACTCGGCCAAATAAATTTTATACCTATACTTTATCAACTTGGGAGATAGGCAGAGCATCAAGGTAGTTTTATTTTCTTGTCAAATAAATTTGGACCAAAATAAGATTAGTCAATAATATCTATCAATATTGAAAATATGGGAATTATATATGAAATTCATAAATATCGACAGGATGATTTTCAATACGTTGTTGCTAGTACAAATAAATATTCGGAAACCAAGGTAAAAAATGATGTCGAACGTATGAACTCCATGTTAAATGAATCGTTGAGAACAATGGGAATAAGATATGTATTTACGGTCTCTGATACGTCAGATTCTCTGTATAAAGAGCGCAAAAAGAAGAATTCTTATTAAATAGGTTGTTTAATTGCCCTACATATTTGGTTTTTGGCAAGATTTTCTATCAAAATGGGAAAAATTTTAGGTTTCTCTTCCTGCTTTCTTGCTGGTTAATACTATTTTTTTCCGCTTCAGCCATCAATAGTAATTTACTAAATAAGGTTGATGCTCAAACATCTGGAAATTACCACTATGCTCCAGAACTTGTCCTTACAGGTTCCAATTACCAAGATGTAACAAGTACTAATTCACTGCAACTATCTCAGTTTAGTGTTGCTGCTTGGATTAAAACGTCGACTAACTTTGCATCTGATGCCATTATAGTAAACAAGGGCGGCGTAGGGAGCGAAAGTTCAGGTCAGAATATGAACTATGGAATTTGGATGACAAAATCTGAGAAAATAGTAGCTGGATTTGAATCAACCACTGCGGCCGACCGCTTTGTTACTTCTGTAAAGACATATAATGATAATCAATGGCACTATGTTATCGTAACGTATGGTGGTTCCAATGTAATCTTATACGTCGATGGTGTACGGGTCACCACTAAATCAACAAGCGGCGCATCCCCTGAAACCTCCGGAACAAAACCAGTACGTATAGGAGCTAATTCCAGGGTTACTCCACCAGGAAACTTCTTTACAGGACAGGTAGATGAGGTACGAGTATGGAACGATGACTTAACGACACAACAAGTCGCAGACGCATTTACTGGTACTTCCTTCAATACAGCAGAACAAGTCCTGTATCTTCCATTTGGTTCTAACCCGCCGCCAGTTGCAAATAACCAGGCCATAACTGTCAATAAGAACACAGAGCACGCCATTACCCTTACTGCGACAGATCCTAATAATGATCCTCTGACATATACAGTATTAACGCAGCCAGCTCATGGTACATTGATAGGGGCAGTCCCTAATCTCAATTATAATCCAGATACGGACTATGCTGGTGCTGACAGTTTTACATTCAAAGCAAATGATGGAACTACTGATAGTAACATAGCCATTGTAAGCATAACTATGCAAGGACCAGCTAATGACCCACCAGTTGCAAATAACCAGGCCATAACTGTCAATAAGAACACAGAGCAAGCCATTACCCTTACTGCGACAGATCCTAATAATGATCCTCTGACATATACAGTATTAACGCAGCCAGCTC
>DASUQJ010000077.1:0-2052 GCA_036280615.1 Nitrososphaeraceae archaeon | reverse complement strand
ATATCCCTTAAGTGAATCTGTTATCAAAAGTCTCTGTTCTTTCTCATATTTCCTTACATCTAAGCAAGCGGGATCTTCTGATAATATACCTCTCACTGAATCTGCGGTTTCATAAAATGGAAGAATAACAACAATTTCATTTCCGTCATAAAGAGCAGATCGTGTGTAATGCGAATACATTTCTCTTAATGTTGTTAGATCTGGATATCCAACAAGAAAATGAGAACCAATTTCTGCTCTCCTTAGTTGTTTGGATATGCGTTCAGGATAACCCTGAAAGATAGTTTGAGTTTTGTCTGTCATAACTCAGACCACCAAGTTAACAAGTAGACTTTATTATACATAAAAAGGAATGTTGCATATGTGGTCCATAGATCCTGTACGCCGAAAAGAGCTAAGTTATGTAATATTATTTCAGAAATCTTTAGTATTCTTTAAGTATATTATAATTTAGGCCGCAGGAGTCCCCTAGAAGCAACTCTGGTATCATGATGCCGTGCTGTTTCTCCCTCCTGCGGCCTTTTTCTTACAGGTCTATGGGACGCTAATTTTTAACAGTTATCATTTGGGCGGGGCTATCTGTATCTAAAAGAGTTCTTATAGGCATTCGTGATTAAAACATTTTAGGTATTCATAAACGCTTAATACATACTTTTGAGGCAGTGGTAAAGGCTCCTGCTGTTAACAATATGTCCACGCCTTGATGATTTAATCTGGCTTGAGAATTGACATTGACACATAATCATCGATATTATAAGTCACTGTGATTTGTAAAAGAAGATAATTAGACAAACTTGTGAAAATTCTTTTCATTCACCTATCGCTACGCTCAAAATGTGCAATAGTGTTTTTTACTTGTTGTTTGCTTTTCTTAAAATATAGAATGCTCCCAATGCTAACAGCTACTGACAAAATAATTGCTAAAACGGCAAATGAATCAAATGAAGGAATGTAATTCTGTTTACTTTCTACCTCTAATGAGCCTTGGGTGGACATTGACTCTTGAAGCGAGGTAGAAGGAGGCGAGGTAATTGTAAGGAATGAAGCAGCTACTAAAACACCTATTCCAATAAATGATTCTATCTTTATAGTTTTGCTAAACCTTTTAAAGGGATCATACTGCTGTGAGAAAGGACTCGTTTTACAATCATCAGACAATCCCATACCAGGTGCATTTATTTTTTCTCGTCGCTGCCATTGTCCATCTTTACTGAGATTAGCAACCATCATGAGGCTGCTGTGTAGTCTAATTTGATGATATCCACCGAGAATAACCATTGGTAATATCAATAATAATTTGATTGCCAAAATATTTCCATATGGACTTGTAAAAATTGCCTCAGCCGTATGTAAATGGATCCAAGCCATATACAATCCAGTCACTCCAATTATTCCAAGGGATATGGTAGCTATAAGTGAAAAGTATGGAAGCAATAATGCAAGAAAGTAAGAAGTGTTATGTACGGCGACACCAAATGATCTGTTTGCATTCCCATCAATATTGCTATTCTTTCTAATTGATAGTCTTATTGTCATCAGAAGTATTGAGGCGATATAGAATAATCCTCCAAGCCATATTGATACTGCCATAAAATGAACCCAGTCTAAGGATATCGCCAGCGATGGGAGAAAAGAAAGAGCAGTATTATGACTTACCATGCTATTAGAAAAGATGCTTACTGCACCTGCTAGTAATATGATATATAACAAGCCATTGGAAAGAACTCCTCCCTTCTTTCCTGTCCTCTTCTTAAGTGAAAGAGAATAATGGCCAAGTTCATTGCTCTCAAGACCTGTCTGACCTTTTTTTATGGATTTTTTTTCAAAGATATAGAAAAGGATAGAGGATACAACTATTATCAATGATGTTAATACCCGTAAATTCAAGACCAGGCCAACAGGAGTAGCAGGTAATATGGTAAAAGTTGTGCCGAGATCAATACCAAGTTCAGAGGATAAACTATATGCCTGTAATAAGAACAGAGAAGTTGCCGAAAGCAGTATGGCTATACCGCATGATAATAATATGGTAAGGAGTCGTTTTACAAGACG
>DASUQJ010000076.1:0-11433 GCA_036280615.1 Nitrososphaeraceae archaeon | reverse complement strand
CTTAAGGAGAGAGATGAAGACACATAACGGTCGCGGTAATGTTGTGTGCGAGTGTGTCTGTATTAACTGCATGGATAGCCCATGACGGCCTTTGGTCTTCGCCTAGAGAAGAGAAAGTAACAATAACTTTTGGACTGTTTGTCATATAACCTCCACCGGTAACAACTTCCCCGACATTACAAACGGCAACTGCGAATTGGCCCTGTCCCGGCGGAATCGAAATGACGTCACTAGATCGTTGGGTTACAACGGGAACGACTGCACCAGGTTTTATTTTTTCTCGAGTTATTGACTTATTAGAAATATCCTCTGTTCCTATCTGTCTTATTTTGTAAGCTAATGACGTTCCTGAATCTATTACAGAACCTGCACTATCTTTAGTAGTTATCCGAACTGTGAGGTTAGCATCTGGAATAGAAGGATTTAATATGTTGTCATACTGCAGTCTCAATTCCGTATTCGCTGGTACTAACACCTCGGGTGCTACAGTATATGTTATGGTCTGTCCACTGATTGTATAAATCCCAGGACCTAAACCGGCCGTGTCTACTAGTTTGGCCTGCGCGATGTCAGTTCCAGGTGGAAAATCTACTTCCACTTGCTTAATAGGCGCCGTCGTTCCAGTCGTGAAGATTACTTGGTACCATGCCCTTGAATTTACAAGGTCATTTGTCGGGTAGAGTTGGTTTGCCGTGGGGCTTGCTGATGCAATAAAATCAGGTGCTACTATCTCATTTCCGTCGCCCGATTCTGCTTGCACGCTAGCAAACAGGCTAACATTGGTAAAAAAGAGCGAAATAATTAGTACGCCTACCAACGCACATTTCCTAAAATAATTTCTATTCAATGCCAAAATATGGTTTGCAAAATATAATAACAAGATAAGTCAGCGGATGGAGTGAGCAATTGATAAGGCCCACCAAATCAGACTTCGGTCCCACGTCTGAATAGTTTAATCAAAGTTAGCCAAGAAATAATAAAATAAGATTAAATTCTGACGGGACGAAGATGAATCTAATGCAATTGATGTCATATTAAATCTAACTATTTATTTTCACAGTCGCCAAAATCATGGTCCCCATCGGCAGGGTTAAAGGTTCCTATCCTGTCGACTCCTGACCCGCATCTAAAGTAATCAGCACCCGCACCGCCCCTCAATGTATCGTTACCAGGCCCACCATATAGTCTGTCATCACCAATCCCGCCATCAATAACGTCATTTGCAAGTGAGCCATACAGTATATCATTATCAGGTCCTCCGAGCAGGTTGTCACGGTCATCATCGCCAATTAATTCATCATTTCCGGGACCACCGTCCAAGGTATCAAAACCTGTGCCGCCTGATATGAAATCATTTCCTTCGGAGCCATTCAATAAATCATCACCTTGCTGTCCTTGAATCTCATCGTTGCCCTGCAGTCCATCTATTACATCATCTCCGTTACGACCTGTAATGTCGTCATCAGTAGCAGTTCCTTGCATAGTATCAGGACTAGAGGTTCCTTTTATGTCAACTCCCCAAGATCTTAAGACGATAAAATTAATTGCAAATATAGTAATTAACACAAAAACTATTATCGCCGTCCACCTTAACGATAGATTAGTCATCTTGTTGAATGAGTCACTTTCCTTCCGAAGACACTTTGGACATTAAAATTTAAATAAGACAAAAAACGGTAGGTGCCGATACAATCCTGTTTAATCTGACAAGACTGCTCCCATGCTTCGTATTGGTAAGGAAGTTCATTAAGGAGACCATAACAGTAATTGTTAAGAAAAAACCGATTTTGTAACAAAAGTCATATTAGTCTAGTCTACACTTCGAACAGTTAATAAACAGTATTTCCTCTGGCTTCTAACTATATTCTACGTTCCGTTTTTCGAATTATCCATTCCGGCTTTTCCTCCGTCCCGCTCTTATTAGTGTTTTAGATTTTAAATTCAATAGTTGATCATAGTAAATTATCGGCCAGAAACTCCACAAAAACTTTCCAACAACCAAACCGTTTAAATAGTTAGGCAGTACTAATGGGCGCATGGAATCTATCGTATTGAGTATGTCACTAACGATTTTGTTGTTTTTCGGTTATGGACTTGGACTAAATCTTTCAAATGGACAAGAGTCTGATGCAGAAGAAAGAAATCCAGGCGAAATAATCAGTGAGATAAGATCGTTACTTAATCAGACTATTATAGAATATCAGAACAAAAATTCCAGTGGTGCCTCTGCTCTGGTTGAGGAGGCTTATTTGGAAAATTATGAATTTATAGAAGCTGCACTGGCAGAACAAAATGAGACTCTAATGGAGGAGACAGAATTAATGCTACGGGAGCAGTTGCGAGACTTGGTAAAGAGTGATAGTGTAGAGGCAGATATCCAAGCCCTTATTCAAAAAATAAATTCCAATTTAGACCAAGCTGATCAATTACTGACAAATCAGACTGAAACAAATTAGTTGGGACGTATGTTGTAATGAAATGTCGTAACATTGATATACTCTTAAGCGCAGATAATCTTTTCACCCTGACTTTTTCAAATTGCCAACAGATGACTATAATCCAAAATTGAGTTAGATTTTTATATTTTGTATTCAAAAGGACACCATTATCACAAAATTAAGTGATTTTATGTCTGTCGATATAATTCTCAAGTTTACACTTTCATTTCGTCCAATAGTTTTTATTACATTCCTTGTAATGATTCAAGAAGGATTTGCCTTGCGAAAGTTTTTAGATTACAATGAATTAATTAATAAATATCAATTTACTATAACAAGGATTTTGTGACATAATATAGTTGATAAAGTCTATAAATGACGTATTGAGAACTAATTTACTTAAAGTTGCTTCAAGTAATACATGGAGAAGCAATAAATTGAAACTTGGTGTTTCTCTTGTTACTTTCCTAGTTCTTGTTTTCTCAAGTACCCTTGTTCAACCCTCTCATGTGTATGGACAGTCTGATTCATTTAGCTCGTCTAATACATGTTCAAAGCTACCAGTTAATGGGATTACGGCTAGTGGAGCTGATCCTTTGCACCCGCCATCCCATGCAATTGATCAGAATGTTAATACACGATGGTCTAACTTGGGGCTAGGGTCATGGATACAGATCGATTTAGGTCAAGAGAACGTAATCTGCGATGTGGGTATTAACTGGCATAGGGGAAATGAACGCGTAAATACATTTGTAATATCAATATCGAAAGATGGTAAAACATTTACCAATGTTCACTCTGGAAAAAGTGACGGTACGTCATTAACGGAACAGAAGTATGATCTTCAATCTAAGGTAGGTAGGTTCATTAGAGTTATGGTTGATGGGAACACCCAGAGCAACTGGATTAGTATCAGCGAAATTAAAATTTATGGTTACAAGGCGGCCTTATCTGAAACATGTGTGAAGAGTCAGGTCCCGCAGGCAACTGTAGCTGCGGCAAGCAGTCAAATTGGATTTCCATCTTCAAATGTAGTTGATAATAATCTTAACACTATTTGGTCCAATTATGGTGTAGGCTCATCCATACAGTTAGATTTAGGATCAAGTAAGATCATTTGTAGTTTAGATATAGCCTGGCATAAAGGAAATGAGAGAAAGAATAATTTCGTAGTTTCAACTTCTCAAGATGGGAAATCATACAAGACTGTATTATCAACAATAAGTAGTGGAAAGTCATTATCATATGAAAAATATAATATTGTTGATACTAATGCAAGATACATAAGAATAACTGTCAATGGAAATTCTCAAAATAATTATGCAAGTATAGCTGACATCAGAGCACAGATATCCTCCTCTGGTCAATCACAGGTTCAATGCGTTGATGGCCATATTCAAAATGCTAGCACTTCTGCTAGTCAGACTGGTTTTCCCGGTACTAACGTTCTTGATGATAATCTAGATACCAGATGGTCCAATAACGGTGTGGGTTCGTGGATACAACTTGATATGGGAATTAGTAACAAGGTTTGTGACATTAGTATTGCATGGTACAAAGGAAATGAGAGACAGAATAATTTTGTCATATCTACTTCCAACGACGGAATAAAGTTCTCAAATGTATTAAGCTCCAAGAGTAGTGGTTCTACACTAGAGCTGGAAAAATATGATTTTGTTGATACTAATGCAAGATACATAAGAATAACTGTCAATGGAAATACTCTGAATACCTATGCTAGCATAACCGAAGTATCCTTAAATATATTCTCAACTCCAGGATCAAACTATTATATAGGTGCAGCAGGCGACTGGGGTTCAGCCGTTAATGATAACTGGGAACAGACGGTAGACCTCATGAAAAATAACAAAATAAACCTGGCACTTGGACTAGGTGATTATTCGTATGGCTCAGTAGACGAATTTGAGCCTGTTATCGATGAATTGAAGGAGACAAAAATTCCAATGAAAGGTGCTAGAGGGGATCATGATTCAAATTCCTATGCGGAGCTATTTGGACAACCATCTATGGTATTTGCGTTCGATGCAGGACATGCTAGAATAATATTGCTTGATTCAGAAAAATCTGCATCTTCGAATGCTGAGTTTTTAGAAAAAGAACTTAAGGCAACGAAACAACCATGGAAGATTGTAGTAACGACAACTCCATTATATACAAGCCCATCAAGACATGATCCAGATGAGGATCAAATCGATGCGTTACAACCACTACTAGATAAGTATCGAGTAGATCTGGTAATGTGGGGCGATAACCATAATTATGAAAGGATAAAGTTTCCAAATAAGCATACAATTTACATACAGTCAGGCACCGGCGGAAGATCTCATTATGAATTTGACGGTCAGATAAATGAATCAATGTATCAAAACGATAATGACTACGGCTTTACAAAAATAGTAATTAGTAAAAACTCTCTAATGGGACAATTCATATCCCATAGCGGAAAGATTTTGGATAATTTCAGCATAACAAAGTGACTATCTGTTAAGTCCAACTATGCATATAGCTTCATTAACGAATTTGACGTGTCCGCTATCATAATCAGAGTATTTTAGTTTAGCTTGTTCAGTAACGTCATTCCATACCTGCTGTCTTGTATTTTCAGTCTCATTAGATAACATTGTACGAATAGGTGCAACAATGTCCTGGTTGAATTTAGTATAGTCCTCAGCTGAGTCAAATTCGAAGGTTATCGCAATCTTTTCACTCCGTACGTCTGTAAAACCAGCTTTGAGCAAAGATTTTTTGAGCAAGCCCACATCAGCTAAACTAAACGGACCTGGAGCTCCCTGGTCTGGCAATGAAGTTTGAAGATGTTTTCTGGCAGTATCCATAGACACATTGATGAATGGAACTTTAGATGGCTCAGACCAGACAGCAGCTGCCAAATTTCCTCCGGAGACTAATAGGCGACGGATATTGCTTAAAGCTATGTTTAGGTTTGGTAGAAACATTAATCCCCATCGACAAAGAACTGCGTCGAACGTTTCGTTTGTCCCTAGTTTGAGGTTTTCAGCATCACTCTGTACAAATTCCACAATATCCTGCAATCCCAAAGATCTGGCTCTTTCTTTGCCGATTGCCAACATTTGCGGGGATATATCTGTAGCAGTAACATGCCCTTTTTTACCTACAATTTTTCCTGCAGTAATTGCTGGTTCTCCAATGCCCGTTGCTATATCTAAAACTCTTTGTCCTGCTCTAATCTCTGCAAGTTCAACTAATCTATTACTAACTTCTTGTGCAGCAATTTCAATCGTTTTCCACCATTTTTGCCATCCACTTGCCACACTATCCCAGCTTTGTCGTTGAATCATCTTGAACTCATCAGGATTAAAACTACCTTTGCTCATTACAATTTATGCTCGCTTTACAAACCTTAATTAAAATTTCTATCTTTGCTTAAATAAGATTTCACTTGTTGCATGACAAATTCATGTAGAACATGATAGACAAGAATCCAGCTAACTTAACAGAATTAATCGAAATTTAAATACGATTTAAGTTAAAATTTTCATTATTGGTATCAACTAAAATTGTAAGTAGTGAAGTTTTGAATGAGAATGAGAATGAGAATGAGAATGAAAGAATATTTCTAATTTGTCATCAGTGTCTATGGAATGTAACTTTTCTTAATATGTTATGCCGGCAAAAAGTACTGGGAACTAGTAACCTATGTCCAAATTGCAATCAAGACCAATTGTCCAGCTTTCCTCTGAAAACAAATGATTACTAGAATTATTCCAAAAAATGAATATCTGAAATCGGGAATAAAGATTAAACATGATCATTCAAGGTGATATCATACCTAATACGATTTAAATGCATCTGAATTATTAACAGTACAATATCTGACGGTTTCAAACTTTATCAATTTATCTTGTAAATAGTATCGATATTCTTCATCAAAAGTTATATGATATTTGACCCTAAAATCGGTTGTCTTGATAGCATTAATTCTTTAATAACAAAGTTTCAAAAAGTTCTTATCTTTTGTACGCTATAAAAGATCAATACGGATCTTGGAGTAGGAGGACCGTATAATGATGATTGCATGCATCATCTCCAAATACACCTCCATTCTCCAGGGCCGCTTAGGTCGAACTCGTCGGTGAGGCAAATCGAAATTTGTTGATATTGCAGTTTGTAATATAGTTCTTACAGTTAACATGACAACAAGATAACCAGGCAGGATTAGCATGGTTGAGTGATGAACAAGAAACAACCAACAACCTTGCCTGAGGCCTTGTTTAAGCCGATTTATTAAACCTAGACTTAATATAAAAGAGCTAGGATGAAATGTTATAGCGAATTCTTGTTTTTTTCACTTTACTTCTTACATTGTTAAATATCATAATGGTCTACATTTTTTTAAATTGTTATGAGTTATGCAAGTACGCATTCGCTTGTTAGTGAATGAAGTTTAATTCTGAGTTAATAAGCTTGAAAAGAGTAAAGAAATTCCTGGTAAATAGCCAGTTTTCGCTCGGCAGATAATAGATAACGTTGTCGAGAGGGGAAAATCTCCTCTCTCGTTAAGAATTGAATGCCAATGTATTTACCGTAATTGAATGTCTGTTAGTAACCATGGATGAATTTTATCTGTCTTTCCGAATTATTGAACAAATTATACTGTTTGTTTGGAATCAAAATATATTAAACTTTGATGTTACGAATTCTATGAATCAAATAGGCGATATTATGTCAACGAAAGTAGAGACCATTCAAACATCTGATAGTGCAAAGGATGCTGCAAAGAAGATGCTTGACAAAAACGTAAGCTCACTCGTAGTAGTCGATGAAAGTGGCCAGTCAATAGGAATCATTACTGAGCGAGATATCACAAGGGGTGTTTGTACCCATGATGTCCTAAGCAAGGAATTTATGATACATCATCTTATGACCTCACCGTTAACAACAATTAATTCTAATTCGTCTGTAGAAATGGCAGCAAATCTAATGTTACAGAAGAAGGTAAGGCATCTTATTGTCAAGGAAGGAAACAAGACTATAGGCATAGTAACTGCAACTAACTTTATAGATTATTTAAACGAACAATTGGATCCAATTGATCCGAACGCAAAGGTGCTTAAAACATTGAAAGATGAAGTATGAAGTGCAAAGTATGAATGCGATTAAAAAGATGTTGATTGCGATTAAAAAGTTAGAGTCGAAGGACTATTGGATTAGTATTTTATCACGCATACTGATCTGAAACTTGATATCATAAAAAAGAAAAAAAATAATATCGCATGATCTTGTTTTTGAATTACCATAATAGATGGTTGTTATCAAAAAACTATATTATCTAGGTAATTAAGATACTAGGTGTTGAAAATTTTTTTCATCGTCCTTCTTGTACTCGTCTTACCAGTCTTCCAAGTACATGCAACTACTTATACAACTGTGCCAAACCCACCCGCGCCCAGTGAGCTTATAGCAAGATGTGATACTGGGAATTACTCATCTACTGCATGCGATATTGCGGAGGAAATGGTATCTCTTTTACCAAGCGATATTGCCACGTATGGATTGGCCGATCAGGATTCCAAAGTTATTCAGCAGACACTCGAACTTTTGGACAATGCGACCTTAAATAAAGTATTGCAAAGTATCACTACAGAGGAACTTGCTAAATTAAGACAAAAATTAACAAACCAAACTTTTGATAATATTGTTCCTGAACCTTTGCATGAGAGGTTACTGAATAGATTATCTCTGAATTAACAAATATCTCGATTGTCATTTTTAGATGATATAGATATTGTTAACGACATAGTCCAAATCAATTCATATGTTAAATTTTTATAAAAAAAAGTCGTAATAATATTTAATCCTAAAAAAAATAAACTTGCCAAAATTTAAGTCATTAACACTTTCATTTAACCCACTTGGGTCTAAACTATTTTAATGAATTGAATGTTATAAGGGTGTGGATGAAAGATAAAACTATATTCTGTAGTAACTGTGGTAAGAAATTAAGGCCAAATGGAGAGTTAAGAAACTGTCCAAAATGTGATGCGGATCTTACAGCTTATACCCGTCAGCCATCTTCGTCTGTGCAAAACTTAGCTTACAAGAATCCCGGAACAACTGCACTTTTGGCATTTATCGGTGGTATTCTAGCTTTACCAGGAATAGGTCACATCTATGTTGGAAAAGTGGGGACGGGTGTCGGAATATTAATTGGGGGTTTTATCCTCTATGCTCTTACTTTTTCAATAATAATATCTGTAACTTCAGCTAGAGCTTATGAAGCACAATATAGTTCAACTGGAAATGCGTCACCTTTGCCTATAGATATGATTGTTGCTATTCTTGTCCTAGTAATAGGGTATACTGTGTTATTCATATATCAAATAGTTACTGCCATAAGGTTGGCAAATAAATTCAACAGACTCGTAAAGACAACAGGAACCAATCCATGGTAAACCGTCGGCTCTGATTAGTTAGGAACACTTGTTATATTTATACTAAATAGATGCTCAATTGCTGGCATGTCAAAGTATCAAATACAGGTTAATAATATAAAATAACTTAAATCACAAGGAATCAAGACATACATTAGTTTGGTTGGTTCATTTGAAAGACAGATTCAACAATTAAGAGAAAGAATTCATCGCGATGGTGACAAAATCGATGAAACCTTCAAAATAGGAGTCGAGATTGAGGGATGCTTACTTGACAAAAAGGGAACCCCAGTAAATGCAGAGCCGTTAATAAAGGAACTTGGAGGGAGCGCTTATGAAATTGACTATGAGTATGGTCGATGTCAATTTGAATTTAAGACCTCTCCAGTGGGAATGGACAATCTCGAATATCTAAATATTGTATTTGAACAATTTATTGAGAATTTAGATAAATACATAAAAAAAGCATATAAGGAGAATGAAGTTATCCCAGTCTTTCTGGGTGCTAATCCTTCACCTGAAATAATGAAGGAAGGATTGATTACGGACAAACCGCGATATAATAAGTTGGCCTCATGGCAGAATAATCTTCCAGATGTAGAAATCGACGGTAACAAATTTAGAGCAGCTCATGTCGCTACAGCTATTCAAGGATTTCATCTTCATTTGCAAGGAAAAAACCCACAAAATACTGCAAATATGTTCAACCATATTTTGAACATATTGCCCTCTGCCATAGTACTCGGAGCTAATAGCCGACTGTTTGCTGGAAGGATATATTCGTTGCATGAACCCAGAATTCATCTGTACGATCAATCAGAACAGCAGAATTCGGGGTTTCCAGCAATTCCTAGATACCTTGAGGGCATTGAAAATTATATTGACTATATTTCATCGCGTGAACAAAACATCCCCAAAGATTATTTTACATTAGAGAAAGAAAGACATGACGACGCACGAATCCGTATTGGTCCTGACTCTTACCGTGTAGAAACTAGGATTATGTCAGTACAGCCCACTTCAAAAAGCTTGATGGCAATGGCAGAATTTTTTATTGGTTATTTGAGCAGAGCCATACATGAAGAAAGGGAACTGAGATCCCTTTCCACATTAAGAGAGGAAAGAATGGCCGCAGTTCAATATGGGTACAATGCAAAAAGTCATTTTAATATTACAGATATTATAAGAAGTCAACTTGATTTTGCACGCAAAGGTTTGAATGATTTAGGTATCAATGTAGGATTCCTTAATATTTTGGACAAAAGGTTGGAAAATAGAGTCTCTCCAGGAGAATACGTAGCTAGGGCGTGGAGTGAAAAATTTAATGGATTGGTTAGTGAAACTATCTATGAAATCATCTCTGATATTTGGCAGAAAACTAAGGAAAATCAGCCTATTACTTGAACTCAATCAATCAGCTTTGAATCTTAGTCACAGTCAATTCAAATGACCTATCGTTCCCCTGCGAACCTAATGATGGGTTTCAATTTGTTTGTTTTGTTTAGACTTTACTAAAGTATCTTAAATTGATATTATACCGTAGGTCCTTTTACCCTTCCATAATATGATTTAACACTGGGTCTGTAGAGATAATAGATAACAATCCCGTTTATAATTAAGCCGATTACACTTTCGAAACTACCAAATATAATAAGTATTATATTCAGGATTACGGATATGATGGTAATAATAATAGTAACTATCCATGCCCAGCCTTTACCTGTAAACAGACCCCAAGCAACAACAAAGCTTGCTATTCCGAGTACAATGAGCATGCCTCCAAGCACTCCCATAAATCCACCAAGTATGAAGATGGCATTATTTGGAATGGTAACGTCAGTGCCATTAATATTTATTGAAACTGAAGAGTTAGAGGTATTATTATTTTCAAAGTTAACCTGACTTATAAATGGCGCCAAGGCAACAAGTCCGATTCCTGCAAACAAAAAGATTATTCCACCAATTATTGTAAGTATGCCTATTATTGTAACACCTACGGGACGTTTCGTTTCCAAATCTAATATTTAGAGACCTGTGCAGCATATATACATTTTGAGTAAGTTGGCAAAGGCTGCAGGTTGTTTGAATTCAGAAATTCAAGCAAATCCTAATAGGAATATCATCAGTCGGCAAGGTCAGTGATGTTTCCATGAAATATGAGTTTATTTGATTGGTTCTCGATAGCGAAACCTTGGACTATATAAGTTGGTAATGCACTAAAATCTCGTTGTGGAGCCTATAGTCGTGATGGAAAACTGGCAGAATAAAGAATTTTCCTGATCCAAGTTTCAATATAAGGATAATCAGTATCTCAATATTTTTGGCTTTTTAACTTGGATACTATTTATCATCTTTTTATTACAAATTTGGTGGTATTCTGATACCTGCCAAGGCTCTTGCTATACTCATTTGCCTCACCTTTCTTTGTCATTCCATTCTTTTCTAAAACTCGCATTGAGGCTTTGTTTTCAGAATATACAAATGCATAAACTTCTTCTAGTCCTAGAACAGAGAACGCATGATTGATAACCAGTGCCACTGATTCTGATGCAATACCGTTACCC
>DASUQJ010000075.1:0-2625 GCA_036280615.1 Nitrososphaeraceae archaeon | reverse complement strand
ATTATACTCCTCATAGAACACAAAAAAAGACTTCTTAAAACTGTCCCTTATTTCCTGCTCACTGAGTTGAATTATTTCCTCATCCGAAAACTTCCGCAACAACGAACCCATTAGGTTCCTTGAAATATAGAACATTCCAGCATTTGGGGTATGAGCATGCCACTTTACATATTGTTTTAGGATCTGATTTATGAGAGTATTTACACTCTCAAGTTTTTGTTCGGATTCATAACGTATCTGGTTTAGAACTGAGGATTCTACTCGAAGCGTAACACTTTCAGTAGTTCGTCTTTTGGCCTTAGACATCTCCGAAATTATCCCCTGGCACCCAGTGTGTGATAGCGTTTTTGTCTGGTTTGGCCGCCAATTGAATAGGAACAAACGGCAAACGATACCATTCAGCCATACCTCGTTGTAAATTACTCGATCTGCAGAATATTTATAATTTTCGAAATCTTACGAATTTGTATTTACTTTTATTAAATTGTGCAAATAAAACGCCCAAATTATATGTCTCACCTCATTATCCCTTCCTGTGAATGGCACCAATTGTGAGCTATTGTCAATTATTTACAGGAGTCATGAATGATTGACTACAGATACTCCCCTAGTCGAAGAAAGGTTGCCATTGCCTATTATTTCGCCCGCTCAGGTTCAAACAAGAATCTATGCTTCTTCCTCACAACAGGAATCCATTTACGAGTTATCACGAAGCATTAAAAAGCATGGCCTTCTCCAACCCATAATTGTCAGACCTATCAGTCGGGGATTTGAAATAGTGGCCGGTCATCGAAGATTTCAAGCTTGCAGATTACTGCGATGGAAAACTATACCTGCAATAGTAAAGGATGTATCCGACAAAGATGCATTTGAGATTCAGCTTGTCGAAAATATACAGAGAAAGACTCTAGACCCAATTGAAGAAGCTCATGCATTCAAATTATATGTTAGAGATTATGGTTGGGGCGGAGTAACTTACCTTGCAGAAACAATAATGAAAAGCGAACAATATGTTTCAAGTAGAATTCAACTTCTAAAACTTCCACTAAATGTAATAGATAAAGTAAAATCTGGCGAATTGAAAGTATCACATGCATTTGAGCTACTTGGTATAGAAGGCAGGAGTCTTGAAAACATGTCGGATGATATAATTAACAAAAATATGTCTGTAAAGGATATCCGAAGGCACAAACACCAGCTATCTTTTGCAAAAGACAGAGAGACAGTAGAAAATACTGCTGCAGTAGAAACAAAAGCAAAAATGGAAATAGAAACAGAAACAGAAACAGTAAATACAATGTATGACAAAGACGATTATTCAAACGATGGCTTTCTTTTTCCAATGAATAGTGAAAAAGACCATATCCATGAACGCTTGCATCACAAACTCATGTTTCTTAAGAAGGTACAATTATCATTGAAGGCCTCATTATCAAGGGCAGATAGTTTGATACATGAATATGAAGAATCAGATGCTACAGAAATTAAAGTGACTAGTTCTCAGAGTAAAGTACGAGTTGAAACCGAAATGTATGGCGATAGCGACGATATTTCTAAAATGCTAATGCGATTTAGACTCGGCATTCATTCGATGTTAGATGAAACAATTCGATCAACTTCAAAACTAGCTAAGGAAGAATCCATTTCAAAATAATATCTGTTCCGCTCTCATTGTCTCCATTTAAAGGTCTATAGCAGCCAGACTTGTCGGCGGGAGCATTTCAATTCCATCTTCAACGTAGTTTCAGTAAGTTACCCGACGTCGAGTAAAATGCCTTAGGGTGTTTCAATTAGTAGCATAGTAAGAATTCACTGGGGATTGATCTCAGCCTACGTGAACGTGCCTACAAACTCAGTTTTAGTTAGAAGGGTCTCCAATTTTTTAGGTAATGATTCGGTATCTAATCTTTCACTTTTACTAAATATTATGTGATTTTGGGTTTCATCGGGTGAAGGGTACCAGTACATGAGCTGATTCGCTTTATCCCATTCCATTTCTTTGCTGGATGCCCAGACTCTAAAACTGGGGGAATAATGATAGTGGTAGGGTACATAAATAACTGTTGGCGAGTCTCTAATTATTTCTCCAGAGAGGACTATTGCTGCATTCTTGGAATTAATATCAAAAGAGAGTAAAGTTGGTTCTGCGGAACTACGAAGAGGATAAGGTCTAGCGATTACCTCAATATTGCGAGGTGTTCTTGCCGGGCCAAGTAAAGAAAAGTCCTCCATGTTCCAATTGTCCTTTCCTTCAACAGTGTTGTAAAGATCATAGTTCCAGTAAGTGGAATTAAGTAGGTTGGATTCTATTTGAGCAAATTGAAGATCTATGAATTCCCGAAATTGTTCGTCTGCCTGAACACCGCCAAATTCTGTAAGGAAGGGAATCAGATCCCGTTCAGTTGCAGCTATGACCAGCTGGGCAAAAATATCAGGCCACTCTCTCTTAAACCTGTACATATTTTCAGGAATTTTTGCAAGTGCTCCAAGTATGGCAAGTGGTTCATAATAATGGAATGATAGAACACTTCTATGTTTTAAAGCCTCAATTAATTCTCCTTTGGGTAGATAAGTATGGATATTTTTGGAAATGACTTTACCCTCTATCATGGTATTCCGAACAAA
>DASUQJ010000074.1:0-18195 GCA_036280615.1 Nitrososphaeraceae archaeon | reverse complement strand
ACGGGGAATAAAATTTGTCATGGCCATTCACTACTGTACTACAAGTTTGCCCATCATGTATGGATGAACTGTGCAATGGAATGGATATTCTGCTGGGTTGATATTGGTAGTTTCAATGTCTGCTGTAGCTCCCGCCTCTATAATGCTTGTATCAAATTGCTTTGCACTATTCGGATCAGTTGGTCCTGTTCCACTTGTAACTGTATGAGGCAAAGTGTCTTTGTTAGTTACGGTTATCTTGTCGCCTTTCTTTACCGTAAGTGTAGCCGGATCATAACTTGGACTTCCTTGTATTGAAGATCCTTCGAGTATTGTCAGTGGTGTTCCAGGTGAACCTGCTGTAGCTGGAGCTTGTGCCGAAGTTGCATTTGGAGCTTGTGCCGAAGTTGCATTTGGAGCTTGTGTTGAAGTTGCATTTGGAGCTGTTGCATTTGGAGCTTGTGTTGAAGTTGCATTTGGAGCTTGTGTTGAAGTTGCATTTTGACCTTCTGCTGCTTCGACAATTTGTGGTTCAACAAATAATTTTGCTTTCATAGTGGCATGCCCAAATCCGCAATATTCTCTACATTGGATATGAAATTCGCCCGGTTTGTCAAATAGATTCCATACGACATTTACTCTGCCGGGAACGGCATCCATTAGGATAGTATAATCAGGTACATTGAAATCATGAACAACGTCTTTTGAAACAAGCTCAAATTTGTAGGGAACTCCTTGTTTCACGTGAAGTTCACCAGTTTCCTTTTTGCCATCTTGATGTTCAAAAGTCCAGAACCATTGTTGACCTGTGACCTTAATCGTTTCGGCCTCAGCTGGAACATGCTCAACTATCCTTTCAACATTCCAAGACTCCACACCTACCCATGTGAGCAGTGATATTACAACACCGACATATACCCATTCAATTGTTGCATGACCCATTCTTAAACGCCCTCTATTTCCCTCATCTTGTTTCTCTTGTGACTTTCTCTAAAGCGCCAACACACGTATACTATAGCACCTTGAACTACAGCTCCAACAACAAAAGCCGCAACCATAAGTCTGTAAAATAATGCCCAAATTTCAACTCGTCTGATAACGTATTCTTCTGATTCTTGGGCAAAAACAGTGTCTATTGAAGAGAGAACTATCATAATAAGAGGTGAGAACAACAAAAGGAGTAACCATATATTTGATTTTGGTGACATCAAATTTCCTTGTCCGAGGTCACTACTCACCTATATCTAATTTAAGGTTTTTGCAAGACGAAGACGAACTTGTAATCATTCATCAATATATCTATGAAATCCCATGACATTAACACCTGAAAGTGAAAGGGTCCCCACTTCATGTTTTAGAATAGTCATTGAGGCATTACGTATATGCCATCCATACAGACTCTCCGGAGGAAGACCTAACATGATGGATATCGCTGCTTTGATTGGATCTAAATGTGTAACAAATAACAAATTCTTATCGGGATAATTTTTCATAGTTTCATCAAGTAAATCCTGGATTCTTTTTTTGACTGCTGAAAAGCTTTCGATACCATAGCTGTCAAGAATTGGATCATCTCCGGTGTAGAATTTCAAAAAAAGATTTCCGTGCTTCTCGATAACTTCGTCATAATTCATTCCCACCAGGTCTCCCAGTTCAATTTCGTATAACCTTTCATCAGTTTGGTATTGCAAATCATTTATTTCACAAATTATCTTGGCAGTTTCAACGGCTCTCGTTACCGGACTGACACACACTCTATCAATCTTCAGTTTTTTTAGATGCTGGCCGGTATCTTCGACCTGCTGTATTCCACATTCTGTGAGATGTGATTCTATGTGTCGCCCTACTAGAAGTCGTTTGACATTATTGTCTGCTTCTCCATGGCGTACAAAGACTATAAGCGGCAAAACAACTCAAATAAAATAAAATAAATCAAGTCTTAAATTTGTTTTTCCGTAAATTAATTTCATAGATTTCAACAAATTTAATCATCATTTACATTTTAGATTTTAGTTTTCAGTTCAAACTTGCAATCTAGATTATAACCTTAATTAGGACGTTCCGACTCTTTATGACAGATAGTTAATGAAGATTTCAATAATTGGTGGCACCGGTGGAATGGGAGAAGGATTTGCTCTCAGATGGGTTGTGAATCATGATATTATCGTGGGATCTCGCCATGCAGAAAAAGCAATAAGATCAGCAGAACAGTATATGAATACAGCAGTATCATCTTATGGAAATAGCATAAAAGGAACTATCAAAGGTGCCGATTACATTTCTTCTGCAAGAGATTCAGATATCTTGATACTGTCTATCCCGTATGAATCGATTAAATTAACTTGTGATTCTATTTCAAATAATATAAGAAATGAATGCATAATAGTTTCTCCAATTGTTCCTATGGAAAGAAATGACGCTGGTTTTACATATATCCCATTCGAAAAAAGTATGAAATCTGCAGCACATATTTTGGCAGAAAACCTTCCAGGCAAGAAAGTTGTTTCTGCATTCCATACAATATCTGAAGTGAAATTAAAGAATATCAATGAAAGCCTCGATTCTGATACATTCGTTTGTGGTAACGATCAGGATGCCATTACAAAACTAAATCAATTGATAGGAGAAATAAAGGGCCTCAGACCCCTCTATCTTGGATCATTGTCTATCAGCTATCAGGCAGAAGTACTGACTCCTATGTTACTGAATGCATCCAAAAAGAACAAGATCAAGCACCCTGGAATAAAGCTTACTTGAATCCTTTTCCAAAAAGAAATGTCAATGGTAAGCATGCCAAAAATTGGATGTACGGTATGGGAATACTTTTTATTGTAATGGCTACAGTTATTGCATTGAGGAACTTTTATCTCTATTCAACACATTTGTCTGTTGGTTTCTATCTTGATAATTATACGAATAATTCAGTGACGAACGAAAAATTTGTGATAGCAATGCTGATTGGTGGCGGAATATTACTATATTGGGGTAAATTTAGAAATACGAGGAACCTGGATAATTTGGATAATGATACGAAAAATTTTAATTGAGCTTGTCAGTTTGAATGAAAGACGCACTTTAATTTGAATTTCAATTACTATCATTGACAAAATCGCGTAGCTTGTCCATTGCTTCTTCAAGCACTGGCTCTTTTGGAAGATAAACGATTCTAAAATGACCCCTTCCCAATTCTCCAAAACCAGAACCGTGCACCGTCAGAATACCGGTTTTGTTCAGCAGGTTAAGAACGAAATCTTTGTCATCTTTCCAACGATTATGTAGAATCTTCGGAAATGTATAGAATGCACCGTTTGGCAACTTACAGGAAATACCATCTATTTCGTTCAGGCGCTTCACTACTAAATCTCTTCTTTTCTTTAATTTAGTTACAGTTTCAGCGATATATTCCTGTGGTCCTTGCAGGGCTGCTACTGCAGCCTTTTGTACTGGGAGATTAGTAGCAATACGAACTCTAGCCAGTTTTGGAATATTATTTCTGATATTTTCTAATTTTTGACAATCGCTATTCATACAGATATATCCACAACGCCAACCTGTCATTAGATAAACTTTTGAAAAACCATTAAGTAATATCACAGGTGCATCTTTTGCTACTTTACCAATACCGGTAAACTCCCGATCAAATACTAGTTTATCATAGATTTCATCACATATGATGTACATATCATGCTCGGCAGCTACATCAATTAACTGTTTAAGATTCTTGCTGTTAAAAACCTCACCGGTAGGATTATTCGGATTTATTATGCAAAGAGCTCTTGCTTTTGATGTAATCTTTGACTTGATATCATCAAGATCAGGCGCTCCGTCTTCTGTAAGTTTAAATTCAATTGGTTTGCCTCCGTAAAATTTTACATATGAAGCATAAGGCGGGTAATATGGTCCGGGCATTAAAATCTCTGAATTTGGTTCCACTATGGATGCAGCTACCATATCCAGTCCTTCAGAAATACCATTGGTGACAAGAACATCTTCGGTGTTAACGGAGAGTCCCTTTTGAGATTCTTTGTTTACTATTGCCTCCCTTAGTTCTAAAATACCTTCTGAATCAGCATAATAATTAAAATTGCTTGAAACTGCATCTAACAACGCTCTCTTTATGTGATCCGGAGTTGGAAAATCATACTTTACTGGATCACCAATATTCAAGTAGATTATTTTTTTACCGGCTTTTTCATATTGTCTTGCATGTAGCGTTATATCTCTGATAGCATATTCTACATTGGATATTCTGTCGGATATCTTCAATTAATTACAATTACTGAGAAATATTTGAGATAATAAATTGATTGTTATTAATTGATTTTCTAGCTCATTGCTATTCTCAAATATAGATTAGTTCAATTGATATAGAACCTTGAATTTAATTTTAAAGTTAGAAACAAAGGGTCCGTAGCGTAGCCAGGATATCGCGGTGGTCTTCGGAACCACAGATCGAGGGATCGAAGCCCTCCGGGCCCGTTAAAGTGATAGATATATCTGGAACGTTTGCAATTAAAATTATTTACTGTTTTAGGGAAGTCCAAAAATTGAATGAATCGACGGGAACATCATTATGGTTCTGCAATCGAAAAAGTGGTTTCAGCGGTATTAATACCTGAATTTACAGAAGCAGTATAATTGCCTGAAGGTGCCTGAGTTCCATCAATACCCATTTGATCCCACCTGAGGGATTTTGAATCGCCTGGACCAAGAATTGTAATTACCTGTGATGATAGAATTGGATACAACTCATTAGTTTCCAGATTTCTTATGGTGAGCCCCAATGCAGAATTTGGAAATGTTAATTGTTCTGAGCCATTATTGGCTATGGAGATACTAACTATTTCTCCTGGATTGTAAGTCGATTTATCAGTTGTAATACTTATTGTGTCCTGAATTGAATTCTTGATTTCACCGTTAAGCAAAGTACCGTTAGCTATATTGGTTTCATTTTGGGAACGGTTTGAATTATTTGTTAATGAATTAGCTATTGAATTTTGTTCGTTATTTGTATTTCCAGCACTTGGAGCGTTCTGGGTCATATTATGAGCATCTGTCTGATTTTCCTTCTTTTTATCACATTCAGATTCAAGCGGACATATTTGTCCGCCTTCGGATAATGCATTGCCAATCTCATCAAGATCATATGCAAAGATGGAAAATCCATTGGTTAGTTGAGCGGCTAAGAGTACTACCAACAACATAAAATAAATGGAATGCAAAACAGGAACGTTTCCCGAAATACTGGCTCTTCTACTTTTGTGTTGGCTCATATGAAAATGTAGTAAACATCACTTTTAATTGTTGCTTCCCGATTGTGTTTTACCTGTTTTCTAAGTGTCGCTTGTTTTGTCTGTTTGAATTTTATAAAGTCTTATAACAAATGCAGTGCATTATCTTCATTATGACTCATCATGTTGCAAAGATAATTGAAATAATAGGTACCTCGGACAAGGGATGGGAAGATGCAGCTCAAGTTGCAGTAGATGAAGCAAAGAAGACCTTACATGGGATACATGGTATAGAAGTTGTTGACATGACTGCTAATATAGATCCCACTTCAGGAAAAATAACAAAATACCGAACCTGTATTAAGATATCTTTTGCCGTAGACTAGTTGAGCATTCCACAAGTCATCTCATGTTATGAGCATGCTATAGTGGTTCATTCAGATGAGAATGAGAGAGGATCCGCCTAGGCACCACCCGTAAATTCTTAAATCTCCATTTGGTTCTATTGAGTACAATTAGAAATGGAAAAAGACAATTATGAAGATGAACCTGTCATGTGCAGTAAGTGTAATAAACCATTTGAAAATGAATCTGAATATTTACGGCATTATAATGAAAAACACAAACCTGAAAATAATTGAGAGGGTTGTTATATGGGTCTTGTTCTAATGCATTGCCTGTAAACTTTTTTTGTATATCTTGATTTTGTCTGATTAATCGTAAAAATAAAAATTGAATTATTCTTTTTTGGATTTTTTGCCCTCATCTATGTTATCTGTTCCTTTTTCATTGATGGTAAACCTTACTTCACTATATGGATGATATGGAGAGTCGATCATTTTTGCTATCCTGTTTTCACCAGATTTTCTTAAATATACTCTATAAGTTGAAGCGTGGCCAATTACATTTCCACCAGTGGGCTTTGTAGGGTCACCAAAGAATGTATCTGGAGCAGACTGCACTTGGTTTGTAACTATTATTGCAACATTATAAATTTCTGAAATTCTAAGAAGCTTGTGCATAATAGAATTAAGTCTTTGTTGCCTATCAGCAAGTGTTCCCCTACCTGAGAATTCTGCTCGGTGTAATGAAATTATACTATCGACGATTACTAGTTTTGCTTTGTAATCATCTATATATTTTCCAAGATTTTTAACTATTAATTCTAAATGCGCACTATTGTAGACTTTGCACACGGCTACATTTTGCAGTGCATTTACCGGATCTATGTTTCTAGTGCTAGATATTTGCTCCAGTCTTTCAGGTCTAAATGTTCCTTCAGTATCAATATAAATAACACCACTGTTTAATCCACCTGATTCTATTGCCTGGCCTGCAGTAATACACATAGTATGACATATCTGTGATTTGCCCGAACCAAATTCGCCATAAAGTTCAGTAACTGCCTGTGTTTCTACACCTCCCAGGAAGAGATCATTAAGCATACTTGAACCAGTAGAACATCGTAACAACGATCTTCTTTTCTTAAGCGCCGTATCGGCAGTGATGAATTCTTTATCAAGAACATCTGATTCTCTTAAAAGTTTTTGTGCTGCCATTATGAATGAAGCTGCACTTTCTTTTGATGCATTAATATCTACGGCTAGATCTTCAACTCCTGCCACGGCAAGATCCATAACTGAAAAAATTCCTGCTTCTCTAAGTTTTTTAGCAGTTGTAGGACCTATCCCTTCAATGTCTTGAATTTCAAGAGCAGTAAGATCATTAATAGGAGATTGTTCTGATAATGTAGTTAACGACGTTTCAGTATTCATGACGGTATTTTCATTATCTTCTTTTTCTAATTGTTCATGTTTATCTACATTATCTTCAGCATAATTATCAGAAATATTTTCAGATTCGTCTTCCTTTTCTTCCTGTATGTGAGAATTTGAATAAGTTGATTTTTTATTTCTCATTCTATACATCATGTAGGCCTATAGCATTTAAGGCTTGAGACACTGATAGGAGGGTGGGTGGTGGGTCATTACAGATTCAGTAGCCTTAGAATTTGAATTTAATTACACTTACATTAATAATTGAATTTCAGGCATGATAGAATAAGAATTATTTAGGTAGAGATGATTAAGATCTACAAGTATCATCGTATGGGGTAATAATTGTAAATGTTGCCAATTGAATTATTTAGAGTACGCATATCAAGCAAAATGAATCAGATAAGACCTGCATTTTGTGACTATGAGAACGAATTATGTTTGCCCTCAAAATTAATCAAGATGTATGAAGAAATGGCTGAGAAAAAGGTCTCCAAGGCAAATGTAGACGAGAATGTCTCAAAAATAGAAGCTAAATACACAGATTATAAACTTGTCAGAGGCATCTGTCATCTTTTAGAACAAAGGTGTGTATATGCATCATATACATCATCTAATATTGCATTTTCCGATAATGGGAACAATAATAATAATTCAAATAATGCTGTATATCTGAGAAGAAACATATTTGAAGAATCTTCTCGGAATGGTTATCCAGTAACGGATATTGAGAGAAAATACATACTCCAAAAAGTTGCTTCAAAAAACAATCTAACAATCGACGAGTTGGAACTTGCGATGTGGAACGACCTGGATAGGAATAAATATTTGAAAAACTTTGACTCATTGACTTCATTACAATTAGTTGCATGGTATAATATTTCGATTCTTCAAACTTTATTACTTAATTGCGTCAAACTAGGATTCAGTGTTTATGGTGGCTTCAACTGGAAGAAAATTTTGCGTAAAATAAAACAACTTGGATTAATGTACTTTCTATACAGCGAACCCAATCTGAAATTAGCATCAAATAATCAAACAACAAAAAATCAAGCTAAGTTACTTGAGAGCAATAACGATAAGAGAATTATATGTACTGTGGATGGCCCCCTTAGCATAATAAGATTAACAGATAAGTACGGCATTGCAATGGCAAAACTAATTCCATTTATAATATTTACTGAAAGGTGGTCCATTGATGCAACAATATTGAGAAAATCTATGAAGGGTATAAAAAAAACCTATAACTTTCAACTCTCAAGCAGAGATAAGGATCTTCCCATTTTTGATGCATCGCATATTACATCACATACCCATCTTCAGTCAGAGCCTGACTCAGAAATTGGATTATCATTTAACAAATATATTATGGATATCTTTGATAGTAACGTTGAAAAGAAATTCATGGATAAATTTCTCACCTTTTCTACCGATTGGCGACTCGCCAGAGAGCCGGATCCATTGATTCTATCAGATGGTAAGGCATTCATACCAGATTTTGTATTTGAAAAACATGGAGTCAAAGTGTATTTAGAGATAGTAGGTTTCTGGACTAAGGACTACTTAAAGCGAAAATTAGAGAAAATAAAGGACTTGACTACAAATTCTGTTACTGCAGAGGGTACAGACTTATTAATAGCTGCGAATATGAATAACTATATTTCTGAAAATGGAGACAAGATAAGGATAGATTCAATATTTTCAAAGTTTATAGCTAAAAAAAACCTAATCTTTTATAAGAAAGATGAAATTCCATTTGGTCCAATAATTAGATATTTGAAGGATATTGACTCTAAAATTATTGATGATATTTCAATTAATTTCTATGATAGGATTGCTAGAGAGATAGAAAAAATAATTCAAGACAAACAAAGTAAAGTTATCTTTCTTAAAGAAATATCAGATAAGCATAATATTCCGCTTGAGTCTGTCTTGAAGACTATAAGAAACCTTCAATCGAATAATGATAATTTAAGACAGGTGACAATAAATGGAATCAAGAATTTCTTATTAGTTGATAATTACATGATATCTATTGATAAAATTAACGAATTGTTACCAAAACTTGATAAAATTAACAAGTTACATGATGCAATTTGCTTTCTATGTGAAAATAATATTCCAGAAGAATGTATTACTTCACTTATTCCAAAAATTGGACTTGAGATTGTTTGGAATGGTATTGATTATAATAATGCGTTAATACAAGGACAAGCAAAAAAGGACTCATAGATTAATTTGAAATATGATGACTTGAGTTTGGTATCGAAATTTGCTATGGATATAGAAATAGTATATATGTTGAGGACACAATACAATTGAGTTATTGCGACGGTCCAACAAAAGAGCAAACATGTGGCTTAAAAACAACGAAGGAAATTGGAGAGATTCAACTTGCCCATGTGGTAGTAATTTCCACTTTAACGGAGATATTGATGAGTTATTTTCATGGGAACGGATACATCTGAGACACATGTCGTCAGATCCTGAAAATCACGCTATGCTATCGCTTTATCCAACTGATATGGTTATTTTCTATCATTCTGCGAGTGGATATATTGTAGAAATCAGAAAACATAAGCCTCATGAAATTAAAGATTTGCAAAATGCCTGCTTATATGGAAATGTCAAGCTTGCAGGAGTCTAATTCTTCAGTTCAGATACAGGCTTTAATTCTAAATACTAAGTAGGAATTATTAAAAATTTAAGGGCTACTTTAGCAATAACTTACTAAAGCAGTGTACAAAAAGCAAATAACGGGAAGAAAATGAATAAAACCATGAAACTACCATCTGATTGGAAATTTGAATCATCACGTAAAATATATTCCAATAAATATATCGAGTTATACGAGGACGTACTGGACATCAGGAATAAAAAGAAGGTCTACACAAGAGCAAAAAGAAAAAATTATTCCACAATAGTACCGTTTGTTTCTGATAATGAAATTCTGGTAATTAAGAGTTACAGACATTTGGTCAATTCCTACCAAATTGAAGCTCCATCTGGTTATATTGAGAATGGTGAAACACCATTTGAAGCGGCCAACAGAGAATTGAAAGAAGAGACTGGCTACGGAGCAAATAATATTATCAGCCTGGGTTCATATACATTAGATTATACTATGTTTGAACAAACAGGCAATTTATTTGTCGGTTATGATTTAGTTAACGAAAGGAAACAAGAATTGGGGATGATGGAGATAATAGAGACTACAATTCTAACGATTGATGAAATTAAAAAGTTACTATTTAATGGAAAAATACTAAATGCATCCTCGATTGTTGCCTTTTACAAATCATTAGATTTTCATATAAATTATAAGAATATGAAGATGAAATGATATTCTAATTGAATAGTATTATGAAGAATGGGAATAATAATTGTTGCATCAGTAATTTGATCGATTACGGTAGTTGATAATAGTTTGCAAGATAGTTATGATGTGACAGTTATCGGTGGGGGCATACTAGGCTGTGCTATTGCTTATTTTCTTTCCATTATGACAGATTCAACAATTGTCGTGATGGAACAGGAAAAAAAAGTTGCAATGCATACCAGTAGTAGAAATACCGGAAAAGTTCATGCTCCGTTTTATTATAACCCAGAAAAAAAGTCATCAACTGCAACCTATGCATTGAAGGGATTTGACATGCTGAAGCGTTACTGTACGGTACACAATTTACCATTTAAGGAAGATGGAGTAGTTGAAGTTGCAACTAATGACCGAGAAATTGATATTTTACATCAACATGTCCAATGGGCTCTCAAGAATGGATTGAGAAACGAGGATGTAAAATTTTTAAGTAAAGATGAAATACTGCAAATTGAGCCTAATGTAAAATGTGAGTCAGGAATTATATGCTTTCGAGATGCTTCAACTGATTATGGTCTCATAAATCAAAGACTTATCGAAGATGCTATCAAGTTTGGTTGTAAGACATCGTTTGAAAACAAATTTAGATCAATTTACATCAACACAGGCACAGATTCAAATAGAAAAATGACAGTCATCGGCACTGTTAAAGATATAACTACTGATTATGTGATAAATGCAGCTGGTGGAAATTCTCTTGATATTGCCCATAGTATTGATCTTGCAAAAGAATACACTGATCTTTATTTTAGGGGAGAATACTGGATAGCCCCACAAAAATATGGTAACCTTACCAGAAGAAGTATTTATACGGTACCACGAAATTCAGAGTATCCTTTTTTGGATCCTCACTGGATTATTAGAAGTGATGGAAGATGCGAAGTAGGACCAAATGCTGTCCCTGTTTTTGGTCCATATTCATATACTTTATATGATAACCTGAAAAATGCCGCTCCAAAACTTTTTAGATCATGCAAAGTAGGAGTATTAAAATTACTTTTAAGTAAACAGTTCCTCTACTTGGTAGCAAACGAATTTTCTAGTTCTTTTTCTAAGACGAACATGATAAATAGAGTAAGGAGATTTTTGCCATCTTTAAATCCATCTGATTTCAGACAAAGAGGTATGGCGGGTGTTAGATCATTGTTAATTGACAAAAATGGAGATTTCGCATCCGAGAGTTTACTTGTAGAAGGTGATTCTTCCTTACACATATTGAATTACAATTCCCCTGGTGCTACAGGAGCATTACCAGTTGCGGCAAACATTGTAAGAAAATTAATTGAAAGGAGCATAGTAGATGGTACGTCTAGACAAATTAACTTTCCATTTACAGATGAATTTTAATATGCACAGGTATACAATCAGAACCGCACCTTATATTATATTAAGGTAATTTTGAAATAGACTAACGAGGGGTTGTCGTCTAGCTTGGTATGATGCCAGCCTCGGGCGCTGGAGGTCGTCGGTTCGAATCCGACCAGCCCCATAACGCTAGTAGTTCTCTAATTGGATTCACTTGAAGTAAAAGTGAATAGAATGAAGAATCAAAAAGAAATTGAAGAGGTAGTACTTACAGATGCCTACTCTTTATTTGTGTACGCCATAAGAACTCAAATTAGTTTTAACAAAGAACGTCTTCTACTGTAAGGATTTCAATTCAAACAACTAATATCCATAGATACATTGGATAAACGCAGGCATGTTAGATCTTTTTGTAGTTTGCGGTGTTATTATTACTGAGACATAAGATGCAAATCAGTAACTCAGATTCAAATTTAATGGAGGAATTCCGAATTTAAAGCTAGATCTCTACTTTCTACCTATAATAAAAAAAGGAACTTCGATAACACGAGTGAGCCTAAGGGAGTCATAAGCCCCGAGAATAACGATAATGAATTACGGAACTTTGTCGTGCAAAAACACGATGCTACCCGCCTACATTACGACTTGCGCTTAGAGTCAGAAGACGGCGTTCTAAAGTCTTGGGCGGTTCCAAAAGGGCCTTCAATGAGACCGGATACAAAGCGTTTAGCAGTAATGGTAGAAGATCATCCTTTCGACTACCTGCATTTTGAAGGGACTATACCGAGGGGAAATTATGGGGCTGGGACAGTCATAGTGTGGGATACTGGCAGTTACTCTGTTAAAGAACCGCTGTTAAGACAATTGCAAAGCGGAAAAGTTTCTTTTGAACTGTATGGACACAAGCTGAAAGGTCTTTTTAAGTTAATAAGGACTAAAAAAGAAAACCAGTGGTTACTTATCAAGGGTCATGACAGATACGTTTCTGACGATGACCCCACTTTGACTAGCCCTGAATCTATTCTCAGTGGGAAATCAAACTCTGACATTGAATCTGGAACTGGAACTGCAGCATCCCTCAATTCGGCAGGTAAGCAATCAACATCAAAAAAAACTAACGTCAAGATTAAGAAAAGAAATGACGCTGACACCTTCCCAAAAATTAAACCGATGCTGGCACATCCCTTTGAAAAAGCATTTGATAGTAAGGATTGGGTTTTTGAAGTGAAATGGGACGGGGTACGAGCAATTTTGTATAAGGAAAACAACAATATTAAGATTCAGTCAAGGAATGGCAACGACATAACCAAACTATATCCGGAAATAGTAAATACGGCGAAAACTAGTCTGCGAAGAAGTAAAGCAACAGTCTTAGACGGTGAAATAGTCGTGTTGAACGAAGAAGGTATTCCGGATTTTCACACACATCAACATAGAATGCATATTCAAAATTCTCATGAGATAATGTCACTATCGGTAAAAAATCCAGCAACATATTATGTCTTTGATATTCTTTACGACAACGGCAAGAATCTTGAAAATCTCGGGTATGTAGAACGAAGACAAATACTTGACTCGATATTAAAAACTAATCATACTATTAGAATTTCAGAGTATATAGAGGAAAAAGGAACTCAAATTCTTGCGAGCAGTAAAGAGTTGAACTTGGAAGGAATAGTGGCCAAGCACAAATGGAGCGTATACAGAGAAGGGATTAGGTCCAGGGACTGGCTAAAGATAAAAAATACAAAAACGCAAGACTGTGTTATAATTGGCTACTCAAGAGGATTAGGTAGCCGAGTAAATCATTTTGGTTCTTTGGTATTGGCAGTTTACACGCCAAAGGAAAAGAAATTTAAATTTGCAGGGCATGCTGGAACGGGATTTAACGATCAGACATTAGGTGAAATATACGGAATACTAAAACCCCTGGAATCAAACTCTAGACCTGTTGACAGAGTTCCATACCTGAATAGGGAAACAAAATGGTTAAAGCCTGTTCTAGTCGCAGAGGTAAAGTTTGATGAATGGACTCCTGACGGTATACTTAGGGCACCTGTTTTCTTACGACTGCGAGACGACAAAAAGCCAGAAGACTGTATAGTTGAGGCAGATAAACCCAGTAAGGATTTTTCAGAGATCGGCAATGAGCCTAAATATACCAGAGAAAAGGACGTGATTAGCTCGCAAAAAAGTAAAAGTAACGGCACAAGCAATGTTGCAGTTACCAACCCTAGTAAAGTGTATTGGAGGGCAACCAAACAACATCCGGCTTATCTAAAAAAAGATTTAATCGATTATTATGATAAAGTTGGCGGTGTCATATTACCTCATTTGGAGGACAGGCCGCTCTCATTAAGTCGTTATCCCAACGGTATTTACGGTAAGTCTTTTTACCAGAAAGATTGGGATCAAAAGAAACCTGAATTTGTTACCACAGCAAAAATTCATTCCGAACATAGAGGAGATAGCATTAACTATATCATATGTAATAACAAGGAAACTATCCTATGGGTAGCAAATCTGGGATGTATCGAAATGCACCCTTGGTATAGCAGGATAAAGGATTTTCATGCCTGCAGTAGTTCAGCTAAGATTTACGAAGAAAAATGCGGATTAAATTTTCCTGACTTTATACTGTTTGATTTAGATCCTTATATTTACTCGGGCAAAGAAAAAAAAGGTGACGAACCGCAATATAACATTGCTGGCTTTAAAGCTGCTGTTGACATTGCTCATGAACTGAAGGACATATTTAAGGACTTGAAAATAAATTCGTATTTAAAAACCTCGGGCAAGTCAGGATTACATATTTATGTTCCTATAAAAAATATTTACTCTTACGAACAGACCAAAAGTTTTGCTGAAACAGTAGCTAATATTATATTAACAAAGTTTCCAAAAAAAGTTACCTTGGAATGGAGCACATCGAAGAGGAAGGGAAAGGTCTTTTTTGATTACAATCAAAATGCAAGGGGAAAAACAATAGCGTCGGCATATTCCGTGCGACCCACTGCGAATGCAACTGTTTCAATGCCTGTTGAATGGAAAAATATAGATGACATACTTCCAACAGACTTTAGAATTACAAATGTGCCCGACATTGTCAACAAAAAAGGGGATGTGTGGCATGCAATACTTTCAGACAAACAAGACATTGGGAAAATGATATCTCGCGCCCAGGAAATTGCTTAAACTTGGATTATGAAATAAAAATCGGAGAATTAAATTTCAAATATTTCACTGTCTAGCTTAGCTCCCATATTGGCTTGTTGAACTGGGTTTATTTTTTCAATAGAGGACGTCAAATCTCCAAGTTTCTTATTTGTTACAACATCAAGTAACTGTTTAAGTTCCTCGTTTGTTCTAAGTATAATACCTCTCCTTCTATTACTTCCGCCGCCACGGTTTAACACATCTAGCTCAACACCAATACAAGCCGGCCTACTCCTAAACTGGGGTAATCGTATGAGAAAAACTCCAGGGACGTTAGTTTGCTTTCTTTCCCAGTCTTTTCCGTTCTCCAAAAACTCTACTAATCTCTTATCTTTTTGATCTGTTGACATTGACTAATGTTGGCAAACATACAAAATTAAAGTTGGCCCCATACTTTTATGAAGTTTATTGTGTAAAGCTCGTATCCAAATGTAAGACAGAAAGAGCATCGACAAGGTTAACAAGCTACTGGATCTATTAGAAAAGCATATTAAAGAAAAAAATTGCAGGCATAGTTCGATTGTTGGTACGATAAAACAGGCATGAGCATTTCACATTATTCTTGAAGATGAGAAAGGGAAAACAGTAATTGTCCCAACGAAACACATCGCTGAAAAGGAAATTCAAGTTGAATCCGGTCCTGAACGTGAAATCCCTGAAAAAAAAGTGGAAGAGGTAGTCAAAAAAATCGATAAGGAACTTTCTGATAATGACACTGATAAAACGCGGCAAATTGATATTTCAAAAAGAAACAAACCAAAAACAGAGTAATATGGCGAATTAAAAATGTAACTGAGGAAGATGTATTGAGTAGTTTAATTGTTAATTGTTGCACGAGCCTTTATTTGCAATCATCTAATTACATCATAATTCACCTTATTGATTTACTTGGAACCTAGAGCAACGCCGGTTCTGAATAACCTTACCTTTTTTGTCTTGCAATAAGAGTATAATTAATGAATAAGCTGCATCTTATCCTTATCCTTTTTTGCAGTATCTTCGTACAATAAGTGATACAAAAGACGATAGCAGCGGACTTGAAGAAGCATAGAAGAATCAGAAAAAGGCTGGAGCCGCTGAATTGTAAATTCGTGAATACGAGAACATTTTATCGAATTCCTTTTTATCCTTCTTATTCGACTTTTGCCTGAATATTTCCATTTACTTCTTTCCATTGCGGTTGCAATTCGATACGAAGGAACTGTTCGACCCATAATTTTCATAATCAATTATTGAATTTAAAACCTAGACCAGCTAGAGGGGAAGCGTATTATACTAATCTGGACATTGAATGCTTTGGAATGCCGTTGGGTTCGCTGGTCCTCTCAAAGTTACTTTCTTATTATAATTCCAGTGTCGTAATTGGTTTTCCCGTTTGAGTTTCACTCCTTCGGGTAATCCGCACTTGTATTTACACCACAAAATAAAAATAGCTGAATTTGTTGTCTCTGCGAAATGAACTGCCAGTAAATAGAAGATTTGATAAACCTTCAGTCCTGCCATCGAGACAAAGCGTTTATGATGTTCCTACGCGGCGTAAGCGTCCGTAGGAGCAAGAGTTGCCGAACCACTTACATATTCTATATCAGGGTCATCAATTAACAAGCCCTCAAGATCCTTCAGATACATCCGAATCAGTTTGACACGAAATGTCCTATTTTCCTCAACACTAGGAACACGTTGATAACGGGAATAAATCCAGTCTTTTTTGCCCTCTATATCAACCCCGTTAGCTGGATATACAATCTTAAGCATAACGCTTCCTTCCCAGTCCTTGTATGCAGTCTCAAATTTTAGAATATCTAGCAATAATTTCTGGTCAACTTTTGGATACAAGGCCGCTGATTCGTCTAGTAGCTCCCTGTACATTAACTTAATCTTATTTGCATTGCTGCCAGCAGAACTTTTACCAGGCTTTGCCTCGTCGTTTGTCATCATAAACTATGGGAAAATATTTCATTTAATGATTTGTGGATCTGAGAGTCGATCATTCAAACTCATAGTTATCTTCTACATCCTTCTGACTGAAACTTAGATGTACCACACCGTTCTCAAATTTATTTACCAATTTTTTAGGTATATTATACTTATTCGGAGTGATAGGCCCAGAGCTAACGATAATGTGAAGTGGCTGAACATCGGACACGACTCCAATTTCTCTTTCGTTGCTACTAATGACTGGCTTGTTAATTAGGTCCTGCCAGTCTTCGATGCTATCCATTAATAATAATTGGTGCTTTATCGCATTTAATGATTGACGCTATGAGTGGTATCCCTCATATTCTTCTCCACCAGTTTCCTCTTCAGCCACATCAAGATCCAATTCAAGATTCTCTTTTTCTTCCGGATTCTTGTAAGGCAAATCAGACTCTCCACCAGAAAGGCATACAGGACATTTAAATTCAATCGTCTGACCTTCAAGATCCAATGGGAATTCTTTTGAAAAAATCTCTTGGCATTTTGGGCACGCTAGAGTTGTCCGAATACTGTCCGTACTAAATTTGTTGGACTGTAATCTAAAAACAGTGCTTTATCCTCTTTAGACAATATTTTTTATAAGCATTGCAAACTTACACTGCAAAATAAAAACACCAAATAGTTTTTGTCACCAGTGTGTTATTAATTTTTGGTCTTTAATAAAGACTAACCATATATGCTACAAGATGTACAAGATGAATACGTGTATTGGCTGTATTCTATAGCTTATTTAATCCACACCTTATATAAAACTACTAAATAATTAGTTCTTGCCAAAACTGAGTTACCTTCCGTTGAATCGGGTTGTTTACTTATATTGCCTAATCTTTATATTAATGCTTCAAATAAAATGTTGGCTACTTACAAGACGTGTCGCCTAACATTGTTGATGATATCAATTCTAAGTTATCAGCGTCCACATATCGTTGCCTAGAAATTTCGAATTTCGAAAATTCGAATTTGAACGTACCTTGCTATTACTATTATTATGATCCTCAGTCGATAAATGGTAACTATTATACAATTTTGAGTATAGATATTTATTCAGACTTGAGCGGCACGGAAAGTACAGTTTTTGCTCGACTGGCTGCGGCACTTAATGTGCTCCATAAAAATAAATTTCTTGATTGTGAAATTGAGAAAAAACCAGTAAAACTAACACCCCGTGGGGTAACCTGATAAATTTGGCCACAAAGTTATCGACTCCGGATAGAAATTATTTTTTCATGTCCAATTTTCATAAATGGGGCGGCGCGGTTACGTTTACCGCTCACCTACTAAAAACTCTTGGCATAAATAAAGTCTTCAGAATAACGAAAAATACCGACAAAATTGA
>DASUQJ010000073.1:0-48159 GCA_036280615.1 Nitrososphaeraceae archaeon | reverse complement strand
AGAACGCTATAATCTAAACGAAAATCCAAGAAACCTCCGTTTTAGGTTTACTCTATTTATGCAAGAATTTTTTGATTCTATCCCACAAGATCAATGGAATCTTAAAGACCCTACTTTCATAAAGCAATCTGAAGAATTTGCGATTATGAAATTTAAGGAATGGATATTAGATCAGGTAACATAATTTACCTACGTTTCTCATATAAATATTTAGTAGCTCATCATGAATCAAGCAGTTGTTTACCAAAATTTAATGGTTCAAGTTCCACAATCAATCCTTGGCCCCACTTATATTTCGCATTCATCAATTCTGAACCTGCGCAGCTAATTGACTTTCCTTCAAGAAATCGATTACTCACGCCTCACCCTTGTAATTCAAACCGTCAATGCTAAATGAAATTCTCGCATTATGATTAATGTTTCGGACCCAATGAGCATTTTTTCCTTCTGACATTACGTAATATTTCCCATTATAGTTTACATACCATATTTCTATCCTATGTTTTTTACCCGTTCTCCAACCCACAGTTGTCAAATATAGAAATTGTGATTCAATCAATTGTTCATCAGATCATACCTAGGGATATTGCACTTAAAACCATCATAAATCTTTAATTGACCACAATTTTGAAATGCTCTTCAGCTAGAAACATGAGTTTACCTGAGATTGTAAACCAATTTCATCTAATTCGTAGAATTTATATCAAGATTATATGATAAGTTGTATTAAGGGCGAATAAAAAGATGGATGCATATCTAGAAGAAGAGCTTTATGACATTCTAACTTACTGTATACAGAATCCTGAAGCATCAGATTTTGAAACCAAAAAACAAAGGATATCTATGATTGGTAAAGAGCTTTATGCTGATGGAGGAACCGATGCTATGGAGAATATGTTTTATTCAATTGAAATTAGAATAAAAGACGAAATTGGAAAGGATGCCAAGCAATATCGATCTTGGTGGAACAGTATATCAGATGATTGGAAATATTAGAAATATTTGTAACAAAATTTTGGTACTGTAAGTACCTGTTAATATGTTATGACCTGCGTAAGTCAAATTCTCTAAAATGGTTATTAACGTTAGTCAGGAATGATAATGAATTATTTTTTACAGATAAATAGCATAAGTTGTTTAGAAATTATATTGAATTGAAATTGTATAAATCGCTAACAGCTTGTGCGATGTGTCATCAACTAACCCCTACTGATACGATGACAAGTACAAGGGTAGGAAGAATATGCACAAGATGTGACATTCAAATGACCAAAGCGGGATATAAGATGAAGATAAGCAAAGCGACTAAGCTTACAAAAAATTAATGGAACTGCTGAGGTAGTTGACGTTTGAAATATTATAATACTTATATGCACACTTCGCAGTTAAAGATTGAGAACGAAGATCATTATGAGATCTGAAGCAAGAAAAAATTCTGGACTTATTTATCAAACACCACCCAGATGCCATCCTTTTGTAAAATGGGCAGGAGGTAAGAGCCAATTAATACCTCAAATAATTCGTCTCATGCCAGTAAAATTTACCAGATACTTTGAACCATTCCTTGGTGGAGGAGCTGTATTCTTTCATATCGCTTCCTATAATAGGAACGTATTCCTTTCTGACATCAATACTGATTTAATTAACGCCTATAAGGTCATAAGGAACCATGTAGAAGAACTCATTCCAGCATTAAATTACCACCAAAATGAATACAATAAATCTCCTAAAAAATACTATTATCACTTACGAGATTGCACGCAGGTATTGAACAAAATAGACACCGCCGCTCGATTCATAGCGCTAAATAAAACATGTTATAATGGGCTGTATCGCGTAAACAAAAAAGGTTTATTTAATGTTCCAATTGGAAGATATAAAAATCCAATCATATGTGATGCTGATAATTTGCGGAATATCAGTGTCGTATTGAAACAGTCTGGATCGAATTTGGGAGTTGGTGATTATAAGAAAATATTAGTTGAAAAAGCTGAAAAAGATGATTTTATATACCTTGATCCTCCATTCCATCCAGTCAGTAATACTGCGAATTTTACCAGTTATACCAACAATGGTTTTACTCTTGAGGACCAAAAAAAACTTGTAATTATATTCAATGAATTGACAAGAAGAGGATGTAAACTCTTACTTAGTAACTCAAATACGGAAGAAATTAGAAGACTTTATTCGGACTATTCTCATCTAACTGAAGTAACCACTGTGAACAGATCTATCAATGCAGTTGCCTCAAAGCGGGTAGGACATACAGAATTACTGATAAGGAATTATCGCTAATTACTCTAATGCAAGGTGGGTTAGTAACTAATAGATCTTATATCGTTACTATTATTTCAATCTATTTATTTTTTCTTACTAATATATAGAAAAGAAAATGGTAGAAATAGATGAAAAAATCAGTTCTTGATTTTACACGATCTACTCCTATAGAAAATCCTGTAGTAATTAATGATATTACATGGATATCAATATTACGATTGCGATTATTCGATATCACTGCATTTATAACTATGTGGGCAAAATTATTTTTGTATGAATTCGCAAAGTGACACATCCAACAAGAGTGTATTTCTATCACCCAGATCTATTGCAATAATAGGCGCCTCCGAAAAACCAGGAATAGGAAGAGCAATTTTTACAAATATAAAAAATGGTTATAAAGGCAAAATCTATCCTGTTAGCCCTACGAATGAATATGTGTCCGGAATCAAGGCATACAAAAGTGTCCTTGACATAGCAGAGGATATAGACCTAGCCGTTGTGGCTACTCCAAACAAGATTGTCCCCAAAGTGATGGAAGAAGTAGGAATGAAAAAAATTCAGGCTTCCATCATTGTTTCAGCAGGATTCAAAGAAGTTGATGAACAAGGTGCAGCCCTTGAAAGGGAGGTTGCTGCCATATGTAAGAAATATGGTACTAGAGTCATTGGTCCAAATTGTTTGGGCATTATGAGCCTATCAAAACAAAACATGATGAATTCTACATTCTTGAAAATTACACCAAAACATGGAAATATTGCTCTCGTGTCACAAAGTGGAGCTATTTGTGCCGCTACTGTTGAGGATGCTATGGCACAAGGAATAGGATTCTCAAAAGTAATCAGTATGGGAAACAAGATAGATGTTGATGAAAATGATGTTCTAGAACTACTATGTCACGACCCCGAGACTTCTGTAATCATAATGTACCTTGAAGACATTCATGATGGTAGGAGATTCATGGAAATTGGAAGGAAAACTACCAAACAATACAAGAAACCAATAGTCGTCATAAAATCTGGTAGAACGCCAGAAGGTGCAAAAGCAGCTATGTCTCACACGGGCGCTTTAATGGGAGCTGATGAGGTGTATGATGCACTGTTTTTACAAAGTGGCGTAATCAGAGTTGACTCAATGCAAGAACTCTTTGACCTTGCTACCGCATTTTCAAAGCAGCCAATTCCTAAAAATGACAAGGGTACGGTAATTGTATCAAATGCAGGTGGACCTGCTATAATATCCACAGACGCATGTTCAAAGTATGGCATGAAATTAGCTGATATTAGCGCTTCTACAGAAGAAATAGCGAAAGTTATACCTGCTCACGGGTCCGCGAGGAACCCAGTCGATATTGTGGGAGACGCGGATTTTAATCGATTTGAAAAGGTCCTGAATCAAGTGGTTTCAAATCCCAATGTTGGATCAATTGTTACTATGTGTACTCCATCAGCTACTCTCGATTATGATGATCTTGCAAAAACTATAGTTAAGACCACTGCTAATTCTGGGAAAACCTCGCTTGCAGCACTTATGGGTCTTGCAGAAGGAACAGAAAATAAACAAATTCTTTCTGATGGTGGCATCCCCTACTTTCCATATGCAGAACCAGCAATAAGGACTCTAAAAGCAATGTACGACTTTTCCCTTTGGACTGCAGGAAAAGAAATTGAAATCAAGAAGTTTGATGTAGATAAGGAAATAGTCAAACAAATATTCGATAAAGTAACGAAGGAAGGAAGAAAACATCTTTTGGAAGAAGAGGGATACGATGTACTTAACGCATATGGATTTCCGAGACCTAAAAGTTACCTCTGCACAAATGAGGAAGAATGTGTAAAGAGAGCCGAAGAAATTGGATATCCTGTAGTTATGAAAATCATGTCCCAAGACATAATCCACAAATCAGATGCTGGAGGAGTAAAAGTAGGCCTAGAGAATAAACAACAAGTTTCATCCTCTTTCAATGAAATAATTGCCAACGCAAAGAATTACAAAAATGACGCAAATATTAAGGGAGTACTTGTGCAACAAATGATAGAGTCTGCCAGAGAAACAATTCTTGGAGCAAAACACGACAAGCTCTTTGGTTCTTTGATCATGTTTGGCCTTGGTGGAATTTATGTAGAGGCGCTCAAAGATGTGGTATTCAGGCTGGCTCCTATTGATGAACAAGAAGCATTGAAGATGGTAGAATCAATCAAAACATACAAGATATTGAAAGGTATAAGAGGACAACCACCTTCTGATATTAAGGTGTTAGTAGAATGCCTCCAGCGATTATCTCAACTTGTTACAGATTTTCCTGAGATTACAGAATTTGATATGAATCCATTATTGGTACTGGAAGAAGGAAAAGGGGCCTGCGCAGTTGATGTGAGGATCGGCCTTGCATAAATAGCCAGTAACTAATAACTAATATCTATCTTCAATTAGGTTTTACAACTATTATTCGTTACTAATTTTCTTACCACATTCAGAACAAAATACCGCATCGCTTTCATTTTGGTAACTACAATAAGAACATTTACCCAATTGACTGGGTTCTGAAGTTTCTGAGTTCTCTAGTAAAATTATATCTCCAATTTTGGAAATATTTTTCCAAGCAACCTCAACATTTTGATTGTTACTCTTTTTAGGAATCTTAAGATTTATTTCCATTTTTCCTTTGGAAGTTCTTTTGAGACCGATTTCTCGAACGTTACCAATCAGCATAGCATCCCAGTCATATGCAGGCATCCCGACAAGAGATTGAATAGAAATAAAGTCATTTTGTGTAATCAAAGACGACTGTGAATTGATAGTACTTTTGGAACTCTTATCAGTATTTTTGATATTTGATGCTTGAGTTGTATTTGATAATTGGGATGATTTGGGTTCTTCTCCTTGTGGTAACTCTTCTGGAGCATCAAATTTTCTATACTGCGCAATTATACTTTTGCAAGTATTACATTTGTATTCGCCCTTCTCATAGAGTGTCACGCCTTCACCAAGATCTTCATTAGGATTTTCAAAATTGATATTCGGTGATCCCTCATAGTCTTTATCGCATTTGTTACAATGATACTTGACAAACCTGTCAGTAGGAAGCCTTCCTATCCCTGCCAGAAATAACTCCGGTCCTCCTAAATTGCCTTTTTTCTGCTCTTCATCTGTAATATGCGCAAGTACGTATCCGCCAGAACCGCGTAGTTTCTTCTCCCGCACATCCTGATTTTGACCCTGATCCTCCATCATATTTTTTATTATCACTTGTGTAGAATTTAAGTTATCAAGTCTAACCTTATACTCTTCAGATTTAATGGTCGTAGGCGAATAGAGACTTGAGAGAAGGGTTAATTTTCAATTACTACGATCAAACTTTTTTATCATCACACTTATATCTCCCATGAAAGCTCATTAACTTAACTTAAGGTGCGGCAGATAAGTTAAGTAAAGCAAAAAATCTTTCCAGATCTTCCGTAACTTTTGTCAAATACAAAACAAAATGTGAATTAGAAAAATGGTTTCATTCGAAGAATTAGGTCTAAATACGTCTATAGTAAAGGCGGTTAATGAAATAGGAATGGAGAAGCCCTTTCCTATTCAAGAACATTGTATCCCACTAATTTTAAAAGGGAAAGATGTGATAGGACAGGCACATACAGGTACGGGCAAGACAGCTGCTTTTTGTCTTCCTCTAATAAGTAAAATAAAGTCAAAGGGGCCAATCCAAGCATTAATTATTGTTCCAACAAGAGAACTGGCCATACAAGTTACAAGTGAAATTAGGAAATTTTCAAAATATATGGGAATAAGGAGCCTTGCCGTTTACGGTGGACAGAGTATTAGTATACAAAAAGAACAGCTGAGAAGAGGAATCCAAGTTATTGTAGCGACACCAGGCAGATTAATTGATCACTTGAAACATGGTACGATACAATTAGAAGATGTAAATTTTGTAGTGTTAGATGAAGCTGATAGAATGCTTGATATGGGATTTATTGATGATATAAAATTCATACTTTTCTATGTAAATGAAAGAAGGCAGACATGCTTATTTTCAGCAACAATGCCTATTGAAATTATAAGACTTTCTAGAGAATATATGAAAGACCCAGAACAAATTAGACTCAATGAAGACGAAATTAGTTTAGAAACTATTGATCAGTCTTATCTAATTGTGGAAGAGCGAGAAAAATTCAAGCATCTCTGTAATTTTATCAGAAATAGGGAAAAAGGACAACAAACTATTGTATTTGTTGCTACGAAACAAAGAACCCAGAGAATAGCTGACGATTTGAACAGAGAGGGTTTTCGAGTTATTACAATTCATGGAGATCTATCTCAAAGACAGAGGGATTACTCTATGAACAGGTTCAAAAATGGAAGTGATGATATACTTGTTGCTACAGATATTGCTGCAAGGGGCATAGATGTCCCGGCCGTGGGAAATATTATCAATTATGATATTCCTGAAGATCCATTGGTTTATTTCCATAGAATTGGCAGAACAGCAAGAGCAGGTGGAAGCGGCAAAGCAATCTCATTAGTTTCAAGTAGTAGATATGAAGATTTTGCAAGGATTTTGAAGCGTACAGAACTATCAGTCAAGAGACTTAATGATGAAATAGGAATTGAAGTTCCCACACTGTATGTAAGCAGAAATAGAGTCAATAGACAAAGATCCTTTAACCCCAATAGTCAAAGTAGGAGAAGATTCGGATATAGCAGAGGAGTTAATAGGGGACGACCGCAGTATAACAGACAATACAATAACAGCACATACAGAAGAGGATAAGTAAATATAAATAATTTTTAGAAAATTTAATCTTTTTTCAGCAAAGAATAATAGAAACATAAAAAAAGATATAATGAAAATCAGTTAGCAAATTTTTCGATAAATTTAATTATTATTCATTATACTTGTAACTGGATGCTTACTAGCACTTCAAAATATATCACTCTTGCTACCGTACTTTACCTGGTTGCTTTTTTTGCATTTGCTTCAGGATTGGTTAATTCAATTATAGAAGGGGCGCGATCAAGAGAATTTATTATTCCGTCAAGATCAGTACAAACTATAGGCGAGACAATTGTAATAGTTATGATACTTTTTATGGGGATGTTTGGTGCATATTTACTTTACAGTTCAGGAAAGGCAGCATCACCAAAGAGTCAGTGGGCATTTATGACTGGAGGATTTACTGTTCTCACCATAGCATTGATTGTTGGTTTCAGTATAGTTAAGCTCAAGATAGCTGCTTAAGTCCATCTTAGAACCTTATCTTTCATTATCAGATTTTTTTGATTAACTTTTGGATCACCGAGAATTGTAATTGATAGATCATTAAGATTTTTAATTTTAACATAAAAATTCAATGAACTTTTCTTACTCAGAAGTCTGTTGGTTGTAACTATTTCCTTTCTCTTATAACGAATCATACTCGTTACCAAAAATGGGATATTAGATTCAGATGTATGTTTTAATATCATCATGAGAATAAAATAAAGTAATTGATTTAGATTTCCAATCTTTAGTTTATTGTTTAGGCTGTCTAGGATCTTATCATAAAAAAGATTATTAAATGAATTTATGGAATCAAAAATAATTAGGGAACATTCATTCATTGACCTTATTATATCAACCATGATAATATCAAAGATATCTTCAGACGGAAGGTATATTTTCAGAGCGCTTGATTCAGACTTGTAGGTATAATCATCTATTTTTTGTATTTCCATGGAGGGAATCAATCCAGCTTTAACATAAGAAGTAAATGCTGCGTCAAGATCAAGGTAAACTATCTTACCACGAGTGACTCTATTACTTTGATTCTGAAATTCAGATATGATTGATGCAATTAGACATATTTTTGCATAAGCATCGTCATATATCAGCGTATTAAATCCTCTGTTGTCCAGCATTTCAGAAATCATAATTTTATTATAATGAATTATTAAAAGGGGTTATAATGGATTATGATGAGGAAAAGGAAAACGATATCGATATAATACGCAAGGATTTTCCAGTTACGAAAAAGAAGATCTATATGAACTGTGGATCCTTTGCACCAACACCATTATCCACAATAAAGTCAATTACTGATTTTCTAGTGAGATGCTCAGAAGAGGGACCTGACTCGGGGTCCGTTCAAGAGTACATTACGTCGCTAATGAAAGACCTTCGAATTATTCTAAGCGACCTCATCAACTGTGAGCCAGAAGAAATAATCTTCACTCAAAGTACTACCGAGGGATTAAATTATGTAGCATCAGGTCTTAAGTGGAAAAAATCCGACATTGTTATTGCCCGAGGCGGTCTTCATGAACACTATGCTAATTACTTCCCGTGGCTCAATATTTCTAAAAAGTATGGTGTAAAATTGGAAGAGATAAAGATTGATAAAAACGGGTTCTTCGATCTTGACAAAATCGATAAAATCGCAAAAAGCAAGAATACAAGGCTGATAACCCTGAGTCATGTTCTTTATAATAGCGGGGCGATAATGCCAGTTGAAGAAGTGGGCAAAATTGCAAAAAGGGAAAATTTGCTATATTCAATAGACGCCGCTCAGTCTGTTGGTACAATTAACGTGGATGTAAAAAAAATTGGTTGTGACTTCTTGGCTTTTCCTGGTTTCAAGTGGATATGCGGCCCGCCTGGGATTGGGATATTTTATTGCAAGAAAGAATCTGCATCATTGCTAACTCCCAAGTACATTGGAGGGGAATCTGCAATTATTACCGGTGAAAAAAATCTAGTTTACTCTGAATCACCCCAAAAATTTCAAACAGGTTTTAGAAACTATATTGGAATTGCTGGCCTTACGTCTTCCTTAAAGTACATTCAAAGCTTGGGTGTAAATGAAATAAGAAAAATGAATATGAAAGTGGCCAGCGAAATAATTGAGGAGATAAGAAAGATACCTGCTATCTCGATATTTGGACCCAAAGATGAGAAGCTCAGGTCATCAATAGTTTCTTTTGCTATAGATTCAGTAAGTCCAAAGGTTATGGTATCCAGATTGGAAAAAGATGGAATAATTGTTGCAGAGAGGGATATTGACGGAGGGGGAAAGAAAAAAGCGGTAAGAGCATCTCCGCATTTTTTCAATACCACAAACGAGGTATCCACACTTGTTCAAAATATTAAAAATATTCAGAACATGTTTGGTTGATTTTTTTTATCCTTTCCTGCCTGACCTTCAATTACTATCATGGTTAGGGTGGATCTAACCTTATCTATCCTTCTGACATGCCATGTTATTGTTTCTCTGAGTTTGTCCATAGTATCTGCAGAAATTTTTACAATTATATCATATACTCCATACACTCCACTTACTTCACTAACTCCAGGGAGCTTTCTAATTTCCTGTAATATCTCCTCTTCAGAACCTAGATCACAATTTATTAAAACATAAGCTGTTGGCATACTAATACATTATACTTTTAAGGAGTATTAAAACTCGCTGAAAAATTCTTATCAATAGCGATGGCCCTTATGGGAGATCCAGATGCTCCCGATAATTTCAGTGGTATCATTATCAAAGTAAAATTTTTGCTGCTTAATTTACTCAAATTACAAAGGTTCTCGACAATCAATATTTCCCTAGATAATAGTAATTTATGTACAGGAAAATTACTATCTGAGCCCCTGTCGATGCTGGGTGAGTCTATACATACAGCGTTTACTTTTTTATTTATAAGATATTTCGCAGCACCTTCTGAAAGACCAGGATTATGACTGAAAAAATAATCCTTGTCTACCTCGTTCTCCCACAAAGTAGAAAAAACAATAGTGTTGCCCTCCAATATCTTTACCTTAGATGCTTCTATTTCACTTGCAGTTATTAATTCGTCTGAATCCTTCTCTATTTTAATAAGAAGAGCATTTGAAATGAATCTGTTAACTGATATTTTATCAATTGATGAAACATTATTCACAAAATGAGACGGAGCATCCATATGAGTGCCTGTATGAGTACTCATAAAGATTACTTCTGAATAATAGTTATGCACATCCATTTTAGTCCATGTAATAAATTTAGGCATTGGCGAACCTGGAAAGACTTTGGTGTCAGCACTTATTACTCTGGTTAAGTCCAGTATCATCAATGCAATACCTAGTTATGATTCATTCATATCTCTTTTGCCGTTGCGGGCGGATCTGATTATTCCATTTAAAATGATGATACTTAAAAATCCGAAAGAACCTATCAACACATACGAGATACCCATATGTGCTATTTCGGTTAATTCATCTATTATCATTTCTAACTCCATTTCAAATTAACATAACATATGAAATAAACAAATAAAATATTTGCTATCATTAGTAATCTTTTATCAAGTGGTCGGCAATTATTATCAGATATAGATGTATAATAAAAAATTACACCAGTCTTACAATTCCAACATATGCTGCTAATTGTATTATGTTGTTTTCAGCCAGTTCCAAACTTTAATTCCTCTAATTGCACATTGCTTTCTTATAATTTGCCTTGCTATTCTAGCCGCTTCGACCTCGTTAATTGATTTTGTTCTCATAAATTGTATCAACAATTCTTCATAAAGCTTTTTTGCTCTCTCTTCAGGAAATTCTTTGTATGATTTTTTACTCCTTGATTCATCTGCTCTTTTTACTGATTTCTCATCCTCTTGAGCTTTAGACTGAGTTATACCTTTTAATTCCGCATATTCTAATTTGCAATCAGGACAATTTTCATCAAAAAAATTCTTATGAATATTACATGCAGACAATTATCAAATAATAATCAAAGTTAGATTTAAGGAAAGTGTATACGGAAAATATTGACTGAACAAATCTAATTAAGGCAAACATCATATCGTAGTTTTGGCGACCTTAAATTTTAGATTAAGTTTATTGATTAGCAAATATAATAGTGAGGAAACTATCAAACTTGGAATCGTGGAACCTATTGTTGGTAGCTGTGCTAAATAAATCGGAGAAAGTTGAGAAAGCAAATAATATAACACGGCTCCAATAACCCAAGCAATGATAGCAGGATATCCTATCTTGGTTATCTTGTTACCATACATCATATCATTCTGATACTTACCACGCTTAATTACGAAATAGTCAGTTAACAGCACTCCAAATAGGGGAATAAATAAAGCTCCTATCATGAACAAAAATTGTTCATATCCTTCAATTGATACAAAAATAGCCAAAACAGTACTTACAATCGAGAATCCAATAATCAGATGTCGTTGATTTAGATTATGGAAGATACTTTGGGAAGAAATCGCTGCAGAGTATATATCTGCAAATGCATTATCTATCTCGTCGACAATCATAACTAGCAGAATAAAACCAAATAGAATTGCTTGAATAGATAAGATGATGGATGTAATATCTCCAACTCCAAATAATAATCCTCCAACATAAAAAATGATATTTATAATTGAAAATCCAATTAAAGTGCCTATAAATGCACCCTTACTTGTCTTTGCAAATCTGTTATAATCTGAGACAAGAGGCATCCAGGAGATAGGCATAGCAATCACAATATCTAATGCAACAAAAAATGACGTATCTTTACCTTCTCCGGACATCACATTTGGAAGATTTTGAAATAGTAAAGTAACTAAGATTATTGCTGAAGAAGCATAAACTATCCATATTGCAAACTTTGATAACCACTGCTTTACCAAGAACAAAGGCCCAAATATACCAAGCAAGGCAATAATTACTCCAAATATAATGTTCCATACAAATGTAACATGCATATTTGTTAATTGTTCAGCTGCCTTAGAAAGTATCAAAATTTCAAATGTAGCCCAGCCAATAAGTTGTATTATATTTAGTACAGCGGCAAGATATGAGCCGTACAATCCAAAAGCCGGTCGTATTCCGATAAGAGATGGTACTGCATGATCGCTTCCTATTTTCCCTGCCATAGACAACAGTACGGAACCCGCAATAGAACCGATTATGATTGCAAGTAATGCATGGTAAAAAGGAGTCTCGGATAAAAAGGATCCCGCAGAAAAAACTAGTAAGCCAACACCAAGACTAGACCACAAAATGAAATAGTCAAAACCTCCAAGAATTCTATGTTTTGTAGGAACAGGATCGATTCCCCATTGTGGCAGATTAGGGACCATATGCTGTTGATTAGTAATTTTTTATAAATATAAATTAAAAGCAAATAATTGCCAATTTCCTATACAGGATAAATAAGTTAGAAAACAAACAAATATCATAGAATTTCTACACAATGTTAATATGTCAAAAGCACGTATATTATATAATGTCTATTTGTGTTATGTGTCTTAAAATATATGATGAAAAAGATGTGAATCTTCAACGAAAAATTGTCAATGATGAGGATTTCTGCAATGATTGTTGGACAGAAGTCATGAATATTGAATGATGTGAATCAAAGAATTATTATTTTTGATTACGTAAATGATTATAAATTCTAGGAATTCCAATTCTTCTTCTTTTGGTCATATTCCTCTCTAGAATATCTCACCGTTGCCGGGTGGCCCATTACAACAACATTAGGGGGCACATCCTTTGTTACAACGGCTCCCATTGCAATTACACTGTTTTTTCCAACCGTTATCCCGGCCTTAAATACCGCTCTCCCTCCAACTATCGCCCCATCCTCCACTACAACTCCTATCATTTTTGGACTCATTGGATAAGGATCATTTGTAAATGTCGCGCAAGGCCCTATGAATACATTTTTTCCAATGGTAGTTAACGGCGGAATATATACAGATCCCTCAATTCTTGTATTGTCTCCTATTTTTACATTATAATCTATGTGCACAAGTGAACCAATAGAGACATTGTCCCCTATCTCACTATTGTTACCAATGTAGCTGAAGTGCCAAATCTTTACGTTCTTTCCTATTTTCGCAGTTTCTGAAATAAAGTTTATCAAATTATTACTATTCATTTCGATATTTAACCTTCTCCTATATCTAATATCTTGCTATATCTATATCCAATTTAAAGTTCCTTCACGATTATCAAATCCCTTTACAAATGCCAAGGATGTCCATTTTTAATGATTTTGCTGGGAATTTTTTCCTGCCATTTCTGTAAAAACTGAATATCTTTTTCTTTATCACGTAGCTCATCTGGCAACATAACAGGAATTTCTTCAATAATAGGATAAAACCTTGAACACTGCGAACAAAAGAGTACTCCCTCTTTTATGACATTTTCATTAATAATTTTATCTTCAGCAGTATCAATTTCAATCAATTCCAATGGATAGTACTTATCTATAGGACATGCCAGGATATCTAGCATAGATCTTCTCATGGTTACTCCATGGTTAGCACATCTTATTATTTCATCTCAATTCCAAATAAATTGGTGAACCTGTTTCACTTGAAAGAAGTGCTGCTTCGGCTACTTTAGTCACATTTGTGGCTTCCACAGCGGTAACAACTGGCTGTTTCCTCCTACCTTCTATTACTTCAACAAAACTCTGTAATTCTAACACAAGAGGTTCGTGAAACTGTTGTCTTCTGGGAATGATGGTTGCGTCACCATGATCAATTCTTATCTCTTGAGTAATAAAATCACCGTTTACGGTACCTTCCGTACATACGGCAGAGAATGTTCTAACCTTCCTTGGAGTCACCCAATTCGATGCAATTATCGCAACTTTTTGATCTTCAAATCCCAGCATTATCGTTGCGAAATCCTCGAACGAATGAAATTTTTTTCCCGCTCTAGCAAAGACCATTTTTGGACCCTTACCGAAAAGAAACATTGCAGTATCAATGTCGTGAACAGATGTATCATAAATTACGCCCACATCCTTGATATGTAGAGGCATTCTATTTTCCCTGTGGAACTCCATCATCAAAAGATCACCGTATGCTTGTTGTTGAATTATGTTCTTCAAATCCTGAACAGCAGGATTAAATCTTTCGACATATCCGCATGTCAGGTTTACCTTGGCTTTGTCGGCCAATTCAGTCATCTCTTCACAATCCCTTGATGAAAATGAAAGAGGTTTTTCCACAAATGCATGGCAACCATTTTGAATTACCTCCTTTACTACTGACAGATGTGACTGAGTAGGTGTACACACTAGACAGGCATCCAATCCTCGTTCGTTAGAAAAAAGATCCTTTATAGAAGAATAAAATTTTGTATCGTATTTTTCTGCTATTTCTTTTGCACGATCTGCGGACAGATCACAAACAGCTCCAAGCACTCCCATGTTGTAGAGAACCCTAACGTGATTCTTTCCCCAACCGCCAACTCCAATTACACCAATTTTCGAACCACTGTTCTTTTTTCTTACCAAGTTGGCGTTAGCCATCCCATAAATTTGTCAGATTTCCCAATCACAATTGCTTCGTAATTTTCTCTTATACTTTTTGTCATGGTCCCCTCTCTTCCATTTCCAATTATATTTCCATCGATCTTTGTAATTGCAATTATTTCAGCGGCAGTCCCCGTTAGAAATATCTCATCAGCAAGATACAATTCTGTCCTCGAGATGGGACGTTCAACAACATCGTACCCCAACTCCCTTGCAATTGTTATAGCAGTATCTCTTGTAATTCCTTCTAATATTGAATCTGATAACTGGGGTGTGTGAAGTTTTCCATTTCTAACTACAAAAATATTTTCTCCTGATGCTTCGCTGACACATCCATTCCTATCAAGAAGTATGGATTCATCATATCCATTTCGTCTGCATTCTTGAGTAGCTAATACAGAATTAAGATAATTGCCAGAAGCCTTTGCCATCGGAGGTATGGACTCATCGTCAATTCTTCTCCAAGAAGAAATGCATGCAGAGATCCCATCGCCCTTAAAATATTTTGCAAATGGGAAGATTATGATTGTTGTATGTGTCGGAGAATTCTTGGTTACATTTAGATCAATTCCATGCATACCAACAAATGTAAGTGGCCTTATGTAACACGATTCTCTTATACCGTTTTTTCGAATTAAGTCTACAGCAGCTTTGCAAAGTTTGTCAGCAGAAAATTTACTTGTAAAGGAATAGACATTAGCTGATTTACGGAGTCTATCCATATGTTCCTTGAGTCTGAATATGTATAAATTGTCATTAGAATGATATGCACGGATCCCTTCAAAGACCGCCGTTCCATAGTGAAGGGCATGTACAAATATTGGAACCTTGGCCTCCTCCCATTTGAGATATTGTCCATCGAACCAGACAAAGTCTACACCCTTATCCTTCATAATGGCAAGTCAATAATTGGATAATAAAAGTATTCAAATCTTGTGTATTGAGGACGTCTAGTTGAGAATACCTTCTTCGGGGAACTTCATTCCAAAAATTTTGATAGTTTTGTCTGCAGATTGGGCATATTTTTCCACAATTCTCCAGTTCTCCATAATTATATTTACAACGTTCTTTGGTACCATTTTTTGCCATGACTCTTTGGAGGATTCACTAACTTGATCTAGCGCTTCTCTGTACAATAATTCTTTTACATTTGATGAAGATATTTCGAGCCTCTTTGCCTTTATAGGATGAAGATTATAGAACCGCAAAGCTATCCTCTCAGCCTTGTCACCAGTATACGAAATAAATCTGTCTTCCACCACATCACGTAAGATTCCTCTTCGCAACGACCATGAATATGGTGAGAGGATTGGTGGAAGATATTTGATGAATGGAGATATGAACCTATAATTAGGCAAAACTTGTATGTTGTCATGGCTATTAAACAAGCTTAGTAGCATCTTCTTTCTCAATTCATATGAAAACGGAAAAGTTCTTGTATTTACTTCACTACCTTCTTTTAGAAAAACTACTGGAAAAACATATACACGGTAATCTTTAGATAGTTGAGAAATTATTTTTTCATGCGAATTTGTAACTGGATTTAGATGGGCAAGATAAAGTGCTGCAATTTTTTCCAATTATCAAACTTGATAGATAAAATAACAAAAAGTAAGGAGAAAGCTCTATGCTTTCTTTACTTCAATTTCTATTGTAGAGACATTCCTTGTTCTGCCATCTTCTGCTTGGAGCGTTTCTGACCCAATTCTAACATCACCTATTGTGTATCCTGCATTTTCCATTCTCTTTAGAATTATTTGTGAAACATCGACTGCTCTTCCAATACTTAAGCCTCTCGCTTTTATGGTAACTGATGGTTGATTTGCTAGTTGAATAAGTGTAGATGTCACATATGCCATCAGTGGTTTCTTGCCTATGTATATAGAATCGCGGGGTCCATCTCTTTGTGGTTGTGTATTCTGTTGTACTTCAGACATAAAAAACCGTTAGTCTAAAGGATAATTTAAATCTAAAACACATTATCTGATTTAAAAAAATATATCAACCTCATATTGTGACGGGTTCACCTACTCTTCAAATTTTAAAAAACTTGTAACTATAATACAAGAAATTAGGATTGAAATGCCTCAATCTCACGGTTATATATCTGGTTTACCATTTGTACTATTACTCAATGAAGAAAAACATCAGAAATGGAACTAACTCAGAAGACAAAGTGAGTGAGTCGACTACGGATGAGGATACTAATATTCAAAATGAAGGGTCAGACTCTGAAATTTCAACTAACGACAACAATACTAAATCGATAAATTCAGAAAAAACAATTAGAAAATCAAATTCAAATGTCAAGATCGAAGATTATGACTTGATAGTAAATAGTGTAAAGGATGCTACTAATTCATTCAAAGATGTGATTCTTTCCATTGGCAAGAAAGCTCAAGGAATCAGAGACAAGGCTGAAGAAACATTTACCGTGGGGGCAAAGAGAGATGCAAGAGATATCCAAGCTCTTGGTAGTTTTGTAGAAAATGTAATCAAGGGTTTTGAAGATACCATGACGGAAATTAAAAAGAGAAACTACCGTGATGAAGAAAAGCTCTTGAAGGGTTACAAGAAATTACTTGAAGAGCAAATTCATTTAATCAATGCGAGAATGCAACTTGTAAAGAGACTAAAATCAAGATAACCTAACGGTAATAATAGAACATCTTAAGAAATTTACACCCCCAAATTAAGACCAAAGACACTCATTACAAATTTACCTTTATCTAGAAACAATCCTTATCGATATGGTACATTCATTTCATAATATTCATTTTATTGATAATATCACCGCCATTCTTTCTAAGAATATTTAAGAGTCTGCACATTATCAATACTAGAAAATAGATGGCATCAATATTTGATGATATTAATCAGAGCAGAATATCAATTGCATTATCAGTTCTTTCAATTTTCTCAATCTTTCTGATTATTGACTATCTTGATCATAACCTGGCATCAGGCTCATTTCACGAAAATCTGATAATTCCTATGTCCTTTGAACCAGAATTTCTTACATATGATGATCTTATTACTGGATTTAGTATTAAATATCCTCATGATTGGGATAGGGCTCAACACATTGACAAATCGGTTACATTTCATGCTCCGAAGGAGAGTAATTCTGATACAAATCCGGCAGATCTTGGTATTATGGTAATACAAGTAGGACCAAATACCACACTGACTTCGATAACACAGAACCAACTTGGTACCCTCAAAAAACTATATCCAGACTTTCAAACGCAAGAATCTGTTGAAACAATTTTTCTAGGACACCCAGCGCATATGATTATCTTTACGGCAACCGATAACACTCAAAATGTGCGAAAGGCAATGCAGATCTGGTTTAAGGAAGACACTAAGGCATTCTTGCTGACTTACAAATCAGATAATGAGAGATTTTCAAAATATCTACCGACCATTGATAGAATGTTAAATACATTTTATACATACAAGGATTAGCCAAATGAGTCGTGAGTGTATAGCGAAATTGTCCTGCAAATTTGAACTAACGTAGACACGAACCGCTTAAGATGAATTTAGCGATTACCCATCTCATTCTTCAGGAAGTTTTGAAATAGTCAATAGATCTTCAATATTTTCTTCGCTAACGCCTTTTTTAGCCAATTCTCTTCTCAGTTTCTTCTTATCCTTAATCTTCTGAGGCACATTTCTCGTATACTGGGTTATATAATCAACAAATTGGGAATCATCGATTGTAGCATTATTAAATTCTGTACTGGAATTTACGGTCAACGATTCATAGTTAGGATTTATTATAATTGAGTTTGTTAGTTCAGTATGCTTAAGATCGGCGCCACCAAGGTCAACCCCTACCAGTCTAGCACCACCTAGATTAGCTCCTACCAGTCGTGCACCACCTAGATTAGCTCCAACCAATTTGGCACCCACTAGATGAGCATCTCTTAGATTAGCTCCCCATAGACGAGTGCCCACCAGATTAGCACCCCAAAGACGGGCTCCTACTAGATCAGCACCACCAAGATTAGTGCCCACCAATCGAGCACCACTTAGATTAGCACCCATCAAATCCGCACCACTTAGATTAGCACCCATCAAATCCGCACCATCAAGGTCGCTACCACTTAGATTAGCACCCATCAAATCCGCATCCCTCAAATCCGCATCCCTCAAATCCGCATCCCTCAAATCCGCATCCCTCAAATCCGCATCCCTCAAATCCGCATCCCTCAAATCCGCATCCCTCAAATCCGCATCCCTCATAGATAAAATCTTAAATTCAATCGCCCTTTTATCATTGAACTCATTAATCTTTCCACTTTGAAGTAACTTTAGAGCTTTATAGTTTGTGGCTTTCTTACGTATATTGGTTGGTTCTACAACCATTTCAATAGCACGTCTATAGATATTCCAATCCCGTACGTTCCTTAAGGTATCTGAATTGTGTACCAAAAAATTCCATAATTCCGAATCTGTTTTAAAATCTCGTAATACTTTCCATACCCTCATATCACTTTCGTCTTTTTTTTCTTCGTACAAGTCCAAACTCTTTAAACGTGTTTCGTCATCCATCTTCAGATACTTATCTAATCCCTTAAAGAAGGAATCATCTGATTTTACTAATATGTTATAAAACTTGTTCCATCGTAAATGAATGGCTTGAATTAGTAGCAACTCTTTTGCCTCAAAATTTTTCTTACCAGAAAAAATCAACTCTTTTGCCTCAAAATTTTTCTTACCAGAAAAAATTTCATGGGCCACAAAAAAGTTGTTCAAGAATCTCTTAATCTCTCTGGGGTTATTATCTATTGCCACTGAAATTAGCTCTATATTCTTGCCTACAACCTCTTTAAATTTATCATGAATCATACCTTTTTTTACTAAATCTCTCACCAAGTTTACAATATCCTGGTTACTCCATTTAGGTAAAGTTATTGGTATTTGAATCAACTTCTTAATGTAATGTTCTCCATCGTTACTTGTTTCGTCATTTTGGATATTGCTTAACTTGATGATCATGTCATGACTTATTCCAATAATGTAAACAAAACCCTCAATATCATGAAGTACTCTTATGAGTTCTAATATTTCAAGCGCCTTCTTTGGAGAACATTTATCCAAGTCATCAACAAATACAATAATCCTGAACGCAGGATTATTTAGACGGAGATTCTTTATTTCCTTTTTGATTTCCTCAAAACCGTCAAAGTAGACAGTGTCCCTATCCAATTCTGCAATTAGTTGGATCTTTGAGTTTAATTCTTTCTTAAAAGATTCAAACATTTCATGCGAAATTTCATCCTCTTCTGATACGTACTTAGAGATAATTGATGTAAGGATGTCCGGAGTCTTCTTAAGAAAATTTATTGCACTTGTTTCTAGCTTATGTTTTAATTCTTCAAATTGTTTCTCAGCGGGTAACGCGTATGCGATGCTTTTCAACAATGAAACTAGCAGAAATTGTTCCCGTTTGTACCGCCATGCTTCGAGTTTTATTCTGATCAAATCTTTATCAGTTTGAAGGGCTTTGTCAACAGAATTTATCAAAGTAGTCTTGCCTGCTCCCCAATCACCGAAAATTCCGATAGTAAATTTTGGATGAGAGTTTCTTACTATCTCGACTATAGCATTAGAATATAAATTGAAATCAAGAATCGGATCACTTGCGATGTCATCCGTTAAGATTAATCCTCTTTGAAATAGTTCATCCTCTGTAGACAAAATCACATCTTACTTTAAACTTAATTCATTTTTAAGTATTTGTTGCTAAAGATGTTAATGTAGAATGTATTATTTTGAAATTTAGTCAATTTGACCATACAGATTAATGCGTTAATAAGAAATTAAATAGAAGTAATTAACCAATAACTAAGATTCCAAGTATTCATTTCTAGAGTTGCATTAGCCAGAGTTCATTGCAATGCAATTTATACTCCCGCACCTGCTCTTCATTTTTTGCTTATAGATAGTTTACATTTTTTACTAAATTTTTATGTCTGTAATTCTTCAATGAATCACAGATAATTACCAAGATAAAGACTTTTCCAAAATTTCTAAACTACTACGGAGATTGAGCTTAATTGCATAATGATACTTTAAAAGAGAGATATTATTCAACAGTAACAATGTATAGAAATCTTTCTTTTCTATCTATCATAATTCAACAGAATGGATAATATTTTTTACTATTGAAGAGGGTTGATAGAATGTCCTATGATACTATCACCTTTCAAAATAATGCAACACGGACACTTTTGATCCATACAGACTACTGCTTGTTCATGTTTACAAACAGAGCAGATGCAGCGTTGTTCTTGTATCTTGCCCAACTGTTCCATTTCTTTCTTTTCTCTGCGCGACCTTTCATCAGCATATAGCCATAGGAAAACTACTGGTATTCCAATTGCAAAGAAAATGAGCATAGTACGTACAGGAACTCGTAAAACAAACAATGCCAAACCGAAAATCAAGGCCCCTATACCTAAAGTTGCAAGCCAGCGATTTGTGAGATTTTCCATATCCATTTTGAGTCACCTTCTACCTAATGTAAGTAGCTTGCCTCTCATCATTTTCAATATCTTCATGTTCTTCATTTAACTTAATATCATCTGATGGGAGGTGATTCTTTTTCCTTTTCCTTCGAAGTCTTCTCACTTCTTCAAGTATGTCTCTTAATCGTTCCTCAGAGATCTTGGCAATCCTAGCATCACATTCAATGCCTCTCGAATCAAGAACCTGTTCTGTTAGACTAATGATCTCTTCTCTATGTCGTTCTTCATCGTCAGTTAACATGTTAGCGCTTTTGAATCGAAAAAAGGCAAATTCGCTCATCTCACTACTATACTTCAACAAACTTGTTATTATAATTGATTGCGCTAGTTTGAGTCCAATGTGTATTTCGAAGACATATTATTAATAAATAAACATCTAGCCACTTTTTTGGTATTCGTTTCCCATTCTGCCCAGGGTTCAAACATCCAGTTCCTCTGATAGGTTTCATCTGGAAGATTGAATCGTCTAAAAAGCTTATAGTAAGGGTGACAGAGAAGATATTGCTTAAGTTCGTAACATTACATCAGGCCTTCTACAGGAGCAAATCCATGATAATACGGAATTTGACCCAGCTCATCCTTTGGTGGAATCTCTACAATTGATATTAGATGCCCCTCAGGATCCTCGATAATTGCATGCTTTCCGAAAGATTCTTGGGCAATTTTCTTATGAAATTTGACATGCTTATCTTCTAGCTTTTTACAAACAGATTCCAAGTTACTGACATTGAATCCGACTAGCATGTTTGAAAATCCTTTCTGTTTTATGCGTGCAGGATGTAATGCTAATACAGCACCTTGAGCCTCATTTTGAAATTCAACCCAATCCGGTGACTGATTCTTTATTTTCAATTCAAGAGTATCTTTATAGAACGCTATACTTTTTTGTAAATCCTCAACTAAAAGAATGGCGGCACCTAGTCGTTTGAACATTCACTTATTCTTAGTTGTTTGGACTTAAATTTGATTCGGTTCGCAATCATTAGTCTCATAATATTTTGATATTGACATTTGCTAGATCCTAGTGGAAACCTAATTGCAGGCGTATTTCAAAATATCCACACACTACTATTACAGTAGACTTGTTAACCTGTGAGTTTGTAAAGAAGAGATATAATAACAGTAGCGGAAACAATCTCTTAGAATGGTAATTAAATTAATCTGTAGAACAAATCATTATTTTGGAAATGGTATTATGTCATGTTGTTTCTAATAAAGTATGCTTAGCTATTACGAACACTTTGTAAATGTAATCGGTGAAGCTGAAGAAGCGATATGTGATTATCGTACCTGTCGCCATAAGCTCTCTGAACATGGTCCCTCAAGTCGTATTTGTAGGTGCTCTCATCCAAGTAATAAGGCGATTGGACTAAATTTTCCATAGCTTGCATTGTTAAATTTATCGTTTTGTTTATTGGTAATTGATCCATAATCTAAGGACTAACAAGTCAGGCGCAGGTAATACACAGGTAATAATCCGTTAATGTAAACAAATGTAATACATGTTACTCTGTTGACTTAAATAACTAATCAGTTAATCAGGATATTTTATAACAGAATTATAATGTCCTCACTTCAATTTGTCCATAACAGAATCAACCTTCTGATCAAGATTTTGTTCCTTGTCCAATCTTTCGTCAATATGCACAATCGAGATTATTCTCTGGATTCCAGAAGACTTGACAGCTTCATGCGCAATATTTATCGCATTCAGGATGTCCACCATACTACCCGATTGAATTTGAGTTCCGAGTGGGGTAAGGGTTGCTTTCAGGTCTTTGATTCCACTAATTGCATCAAAAGCTAGTGCTATTTCCTTACTCATACTAGTCCCTGAACGTGATCCTACAGGAACTAGACTTATCTCTGCCGTAATCATTCTATAACTTTACTTTCAGAAAGAAATTATTTAAGTACTACTAATTATCGAATACTATTTGATAGAAAAGAAAGTAAAATATCTCTAATTGAAGACATCTTTTGAGACAATTAATTATTGTTACTCATTTCTTTCTATTCTATTACAACTGCTTGAGTGATGGAAAATTGTGAGGTGTATTATATGTATTATTGGGTTTTATTTAGAACTAAATTATTTGTTATGGTATTTGATAAAGGAGCAGTCTTGTTCATGTCTGTAAATAATACAACGGTAGTAATAGATTGAAGGGTACTATTTGGTAAACTGGTAACGAATTGCTGAAAACCATTTTTATCTGCTTTGAATCCATTTGGAATAGATGTCGTTTTAATTAATGTACCATTCGCCGTATATATTTTCATGATTCCACTAATTTGTTTATCCACTGTGGCAGGATCAGTAACCGAATATGTAGTTGTTAACTTAATTTGTAGGACGTTCTTACCGAGTGGTAAATAAAACTGCGCATCACCTAACTTTAGAGTTATCTCCTTACCATGATTCGCAGATATCGATTGCTGTACAATCGGAAGAACAAATACCCCAATCACGAAAAATAGGCCAATATATCCATAGTTTCTCATTTTATTATTCCAGTCCATTCACATATTCACCTTTTTAATCATAGAATACCATTTGAACATTTAGTTCAAACTCGACATATATTAAGGGTAGAATAAGCGGAAGCGATTTTAGTTATCTGATAGTCTATAATATTTGATTTTGATATCAGAATAATTTGTTTATTTTAGCCTGACCACTGGAAGTATCAGTAAAATCACAACCAAACAACCTAACAGCCATGCTATCTCATATCCCAATCTGCTGACTATACTGGAAAACAAAACCGGAACCCAAAAGACTCCAAATAATGAAACACCATTAACAAAACCTACGGCGAGAGTCTGATATTGAGGCAGAGCCTTATTGATTTCTTTTGCTTTAGCATATACTATTACGAAGCCTGCCGATAGGAAAAATCCTGATACAATAATGGAAACTATGATTACGTATATTGAATCAGTGGCGAAACCTATCAAGCTGGATGCGCTAAGAATTCCGGAAATAAAAAGTAATTTCCTTGCATTCCCAATTTTGTCGTAGAGTCTTCCAAAAAAGGGGGATGAAAGAAGACCGACAACCAAACTCAGACTTCCTATTAGTCCTGCATCAATTGGATTGATCTTTAAATTATCCACAAAGTAGAATACACTGAATGTTAAGATCATGCTCGATCCTGCTTGAAATCCAAGCAATGTTAATCCAAGGATTATCAAAGACTTGTTAAATAATGTGTCAAAAACGTGAGATAATTTAAGCTTGAATTCTTTCTTTATTTCATCTACGTCCCTCAACAATGTACTGCCTAGCATAATGGCGGTTGATATTCCTAATCCGCCACTCAAAATCAGTGTGGCTCTCCAACCAACAAATTCAGCCAATACCAGCCACCCAAATAATCCTACAATTCCACCCAAGGCATGAGCCGAATTTAGCAATCCAATACCTAACCCTTCTGATTCTTTTCCTAAATATTTTGAAACGAGAATAACACTTGGTCCAAAGAAACAAGCCATTCCTATGCCGATTATAAATCTCAATACAATAATTTGCGTAGTATCACTAGCTAATCCAGTTACTAATGCTGCCGATGAAGCAATCATGATTCCGTATATAGCAATCTTTCTTGGACCAAATTTTGCAGCCATGATTCCAGCAGGTACTTGAAACAGACCTACACCGAGAAGAAAACTAGCACTTATTATTCCTAGCATGGCAATGTCTTCTCTAAAATCCGAAGCTATTAGATAGAAGATAGAAGCAATGTTAAACCAATTAATCGTATACACTACTCTAGCTAGCATTAATGAAAGGGTCGCGAGCTTGTATTGTTTCAATATATGATCACTATTATCTCTAAGGTCGTGGTGCTTGTAAAAAAGCACCGGACATCTGTTCCAATGTCAAGAAACTTTAGTTCTGATTAAGAACTACATAATACTCCATAATATCTTCAAATGCTTTTATTTTTTCTTCTCTTAATTGAATAGATTTCAGATTGAATTTTTGTTCAACCTTTTCCATTGTATATTGTGATATAACGATTTGATCCGCCTGAGCTATTCCTTCTAACCTGCTTGCCAAGTTCACATGAGTTCCTATTACAGTGAACTGATCCCTTTCTTGACTTCCCATGAGTCCAACTAGAACAGAGCCAGTATTAACACCGCATTTTATGTCTATATTTATATCAAAGTTATTAACCGTCTTCCATATATCCAGCCAATTTTGCTTAAAAACCTGGAAGGCCTTCTTGAGCTTTAAAGCTGCGAGAATTGCGTTTGAGGCACCAATTGAACCATCATTATCTGGTTCGGTAAATCCAAAATAAGCAAGTATACCATCTCCAATGAATTTATCAATAATTCCACCATATTCATGTATAATCGGGACTGCTAGGCCGAGGTATTCATTAAGAAATACAGCAATTAGCTCCGGATAATCTTTAAAGACTTCGGTTAATTTTGAAAAATTACTAATATCCCAAAATACAATAGTCATTACTCTGCTCTGGATTAGCGGGGCATGAGGGTCGCTCAGATATTCAATAATTGCAGGGTCTAGTTGTCTTTGAAGGCGAGTTAATATTTTTTGATTTGCATTGTCAGATATAGCCAAGTTTATGTCGTCCAAAAACCTGGTTTTCTCCTCTTTTGTCATCTGCTCCTCCGGTTTGGGTAACATACCAACCACTCCTCTTTCAGAAGGATGCATAGTACAGTAGTATGGTATACTTTGTTGATTACTATCAATCTTTACAGTTGTGGACTCTCCCGGCAACATACTGCCAGTTTGAAAGAAAGGACTTTGCAAAGTTGAGTTTGCATCCCCCGAAGTCAAATTATGTACTTTAGTATCTCGATTAATCCAAGTTATTGATTCACCCTTGACAACCTTAACAATCCTGGGTTCGAAGTACATTATTTCATTAGTATTCTCTTTAAACCTAGGAATGACAACAAATTGTTTCAATCAATTCTAAATAATTGTTAGGGAATATAACCTTACGTTCTTTTTACCCTATTTTGGTTTCAGACTTTCAGACTTTTATTCTATGCAGAATGCAAATTGGACATAATTACAAATTGGACATACAAGAGGATCTTTATCCCAAGAAAGATATTAATTATGGTACTCGGGGTTTACAATTTATGGAAGGTATTCAAAAGCTAAAGTGTAGTTCCTGTGGGATTACATTCATGTCCGAAAATAATAGTCCGCTTTGTCCTACATGTTCTGAAAACTCAAGTGCTCATCATCATGAAGGCGAACATGGATGTGGCTGTGGTGGTCACTAACTATTTTTTTTAACTACGCAATATCTATTTAGTATTATCTAGTACTATTTCGAGTATCAAAATTACTTTATATTTCTTGTTCCATTCCTTTAAAACAATATCAAATCAATTTAGATTAAAAAATTTTGAACCCTTCTTGATAATCCTTCAAGATCCGCACGAGAATATAATTTACTTTTTTCCTAAAACTGACCTTATCTTTGAGTCATTGACTTTTCTTTAAACAACAACAATTTCCAACTCATCATAAGCATCTTTTACCGAAAGTTCAACCAACTTATCCTCATAGATTAATAACCAATCTCTCATGCCAATAACTGGAAGCTTTCTCACAAATATTTTCCCTGTTTGAATCAAGTTTGCTCTTATGTATGCGTACTGCAAAGGGACTTGATTTTCAGCATTTTTAATCTTAAAAAGACTTTCTTGAAGTTCTATGCCAGGTCGACCTCCCTGTATGTTAATCATAACATTTTCTTCATATCTATTTTGTATTTTCGCAGTGACATAGCTTTGTCCTATTTCAAACCGGCCTATATTCAATAATACTTGAGATCTGACAATAGGTGCCATAGGTATTTCATGAAATAATTCTTCAGATATTGCGTCAAAGAACAAATTTCAAATCACCAGTTATGTGCATATCTATTCTATATACGATTTTCCATAATTCTTGAAGGACAAATTTGGTCCAAGTTCAGTAGCTTATCTGCTTATCGTTGTCGCACTCTTCCTTACTATATTTTGTAATGCAAATATGATTCCGATTTTTATAACACTTTAATATATTATTTTAACTTAGTCTACCTGTCTTGATCACTCTTGATGAGCTGCTGTTGCTATACGATTACTTTGGATATCCAGGCATTTTATTCGTGAGTTTTATTATCAGTATATTGTTCTTTCTGCCAATACCCTACTTTCCACTTCCTCTTATAGCAGCATTTAACAAGAATTTGGATCCTCATATCATCTCACTATCAGGTACTGTTGGTTATGTTGCCGCAAAAATGATCATCTTTTATCTTGCTTATACCGGACACAATTTCATCGCTAAAAAGTCAAAAGGAAGAACAATGTCACTTCAAAAACTCTTGGGCAAGTATGGATGGATAGGAGCACTCGTAGCTCCAATAATCCCATTCTCTGAAAATTTGATTTACATCACATTAGGACTTACAAAGTACAACCCATGGAAGTTTGCAATATCAGTATTTGCTGGAGTACTATTATATAATGAGTTTATAGTATGGATTGGAGTGTTTTTGGGGCGACCATTTGTTCAAAGCATTATTTCAGAATTTACAAACACAGACAATCCAACCAGCATTATCATAGCCATAATTCTCAGTAGCACTGGAATCCTAATTACCTTATACTTGCTAGTAAAAATAAATTGGAATAAGGTCATAGGAAATAGGTTTCCGTGGACAAGAACTGATAATACGAATGAATAACATTATTAAGTAACATTATTTATTGGCCATATTTACTAAACTAATATTTTGAAGTTACTTGGCAGGATATCACTTTACAGTATATCAAAATCGTACTTGCTAATGCGTGCATGGATTCCGTCCAGAAAGATATCAGTAAATCTTAATTATATAACATGTTGTTTCTAAACATATTGCATTATTGGGTAGGCTCATTTTGTCGTATATTGGATAAGAAACAAGGTATTCCATTATTTCCTGGAGGTGTCAGTGCTATATCCGACATCATCAAGATAGCTGCCGATATTGGAAATCAAATTCCAGACAAATCGTGGATGCTGTACCTGCTGGAATTGTTTAATATTCGGAATATTCCTGTTGAACTGAATCTGATTTGTCAGTTTGACAATCAAGATTATTTTGAAGCAATTTTTCAGGGTGTTAATAGGTATAGGTTTAAGAAAGTATTACCGGTGGTTGGGCATTCGTATACACGGATGATTATAATGTACAAAAAAAATAGACAAATTAGATATACGCTTACTGATCAACTCACTGCAGAAACAGAAATCTTTGATTTTCCCCTTGGGATGAACTTTGATTATATTGGAGCGAATCAGTTTACTGGGATTGAGTGGTGGAACAAGACGGGTAATTTTCCTTACTCAATCAGATATAAAGTAGAAGTATCTCAACTCATGTTCGGATTTTTAGATAAGGACGACCCTGAGTCAATTACCTTTATTCCTCATAATTCATTGATACCAAACAATGATAACTCTGGAACAGGTTATCCGGTATCTTTTCAAAATGTAATGTTAAAAGAAGGCTGTGTTTGTTATTCAGTTGAACCTGGCAATTGTAGCAATGGAATTCATTATAGTATATAATGGGAATATATTCGACTTTTTTGTTCAATATTTAGTATCAGTCTTCAATAATAAATCAATCCAATACCAAGTGAATTATTTTTACCTACCTATTACATCGTAAACAAATTAATTGAATATTTTTCATAATGATGACTACGGGATAAATAAATTGATTTTTAGTTAGAGAATTAAATAACTCACATAGTTTACCGAATATTTTATTAACTCAAAGTTTAAAACATACTGTATCTGAAGTATTTTTAATTGATAGGATGGATTGTTCTTATATTAGCTATTGTAGTTATTTTGGCAGTTGTAGGATTGGGTTGGGGTACTTTTTTTAGTGGCGTAAAGAAGGGCGTAGAAAAAATTGTAAGTCTTCCAGAAGTAAAAAATCTAACCGATAAAGCAAAAACTGAATTTGATAGTATTATTGGTAACTCTACGTTAGATATTACTGCAATTACTCAAAGTAAGTGAAATCCCATTTTCTGCCTAAACCTTAATTGTGTTATGAAAGGGAGTTGCCAGTCCCGTGTTTGGCAACCCTTCCATCGTTGTTGAAGCTATGTACTTTCGGTGAACGGAGCCAAAAACCGAAAGTTTTTCCCTAATTAATTGTGCACAACAAAATTTAAATGGTTTACTAGATATATCTAAAGAGTAACTACTATTTTTAAATAGTATGATTTAGCCATTTGCAAAAGCGCAATCGAATAATTTAAGTAACAGATTTAAATGATGGAGTGGAATATTATACATGCTCTGTTGCATCTTGGAGATGGTAGCTGAATGACACAGGAAGTTTCTGGTAGTGATAATTTAAAATGTCACATTTGCGGTATAATGTTTGCAACTCAACAAGAGAAGCAACAGCATATGAAATTAGAGCATCAGAATAAAGAAGAGCCTACTGGAGTTGGCTGAGTAATACTGCAAACAATGCAGTATTTTTAATGATTTTTGATTACGCTTTTGAAAAGATTATTTTAATGAAGTACTTTTACTAGATTAATCAATTACCCTGTATGGTAATGCTAGTAAAATTATCTTACTTAGGCATCTATTTCGAATTAGAAATTTGTTACTGGTTTATAAATATTATATGCCTTATTAAAACATGACAGAAATAGGTTATTGGGCGTCACAAGAACAATATTCAATGCAGTCATTGATCGATTTTGTGAAAGAGGCGGAAAAAGGGGGGTTCGAAGCGACGCTTACAAGTGATCATTTTCATCCATGGTCCCATACCAATGGACATGGAAACTTTACATGGGTGTGGATTTCAGCAGTCGCTGAAAGAACAAGAAAAATGAAGTTCTTGACAGGGGTTACTGCAGGTGTATATCGATATAATCCTGGAATAATTGCGCAAGCCTTCGCATCTTTGGACGTGTTATATCCGGGGCGCATTGGACTTGGTGTGGGATCAGGGGAAGCTATGAATGAAGTACCCCTAGGATTTGATTGGCCGTCACCAGAAATTAGGGTTGAGAGAACAATCGAGGCTATTCAAATCATAAACAATTTATGGAATAGAAATAAGACTTCAAAAAATGATTCTGAAGAAAGCAACAAAAACAGTTATGAAGCTAGCACCGACGATGATGGTTTTGTAACATTCAAAGGAAAATATTTCAAAATTAGAAACGCAAAACTGTATACTCCTCCTGCCACTAATATTCCATTGTATATGGCAGGCTCAGGTCCTGAAGCAATTAAAGCTGCTGCTAAATATACTGATGGTCTAATTACAACTTCAAAACCTGATCAAGCAGGTGAGGTCTTTAATATTTTTGATAGTGCAGCCCAAGAAGTAAACAAGGATCCTGATTCACTCCAAAAAATAGCAAAACCAAAGGTTTCTTATTCCGAGGACTATGATAAAGCTTTCAAAGCATGCGAGTTCTGGCGTACTACACAGATAGATGATGCATTTAATACTAATATAAGTGATCCAAGGATCTTAGAACAAAAAGCACAAAAAGAAGTATCTGATGATGAACAGAAAAAATCAACAATAATCGTTACTTCTATTGAGGATCTAATAAGGCCCATCGAAAAATATTTTCACGCAGGATTTACACAAATATATATACACAGTACAAGCCCAGATGAGGTTGAATTTATCAGATTATTTTCAAAAAAAGTGTTGCCCTATTTTCGAGACAGATGAGAATAGCATATAGCTAAAGCATTCTAGATATATGCAATATCGAGTGGTCATCGGCCTGACCGTTACGACAATATCGCTAGCGATATGGAATAAGAACTTTGTAGGAGTTTTATCTGTTATATTCTTTGTTGTAGATTATTTGATGTATGGCTGCCACGAGCTCCGCAGCTCATTGTAAAATCTGTGGAATGGCATTCATTAACATAGCAGAATTAAACCATCATATAGATTTAGCCCACACGAAATCACTTTTTCAATGTCAATCATGCAACAAAATCTTTAGAGATAAAAGTGAATTTAACGAACACATGCAGATTCACTTTCGACTTCTAAATACCCGTGTATCTGGGTGGGATAAATAACTTGAACACTCTGATTTTGGTATTTTACTAAATACATAATATCATGAAAATTATTATGAATGCCAGTTCTATGTTTAAACCTAACTACTAAATGTAATAATGTGCAAATAACAATGTCTAATATTGGCATTAGCTAAAGTTTCAGAAAGTGATAGAAAAAAAATTATTTGGAATTTCATGGAAGAGCTATGGGAAAATTATCTGAATGCTTTAGAAAATAATTTGTCAACCAAGTTTAATCTGTTGGATTTTTTTAACTTCGGAACATTGAAGGATGGCTTCACCGAGAATGATAAACTGTATGTCATCAAACAGTATGCCAGGGAATCAGGCTATATCAAAATTATTGGCACGGAAGTATCTGTAACTAAAAAAGGACTAAAGGAGTTTCAAAAAGATATCCACGATTGGGATATAAACACGTAAAATACTTGATGTGGGATAGAAGATAGCTTGCCTTACTATTCTAAGAATTCAAAATTTACTGCGGGCTGTTAGTGACTTCTCTAGGTTATAAAAAGACGTCCGCCCTGCTATAACCAGTTTCCGTTGTAAAATCCTTGGATGTCTACAACTATCCTAATTATTGCTAGGGCATAATAATGTAGACAACATTACTTAAAAAAGTTCAAAAGATTGAAGATTCCAAGACCATCATATAATATTCATTGTCAAAGCTAAGCTAATCCATTAAATAGTTTTTTTGACACTAAATATTATGGAAAGTTCAACTCCGCTATCAAACACAATGTACGATATATTGAAGGTGATGGGTAAAGATGCAGAATTTCTATATGACACAATTGACGCTTATATAGAGGATGCTAAAAAAGCAAATAAACAAGAATTGGCTGAGATGTGGAAAAAAATAAAGTCCGACAGATTAAGTCATGTAAATATGTTAAAAGATGCTCTAGAAAACGAAATCCACAATAAATAAATAATTTATTTCGTTACTAAAACAACTACTAACTTCTTCAGAACTGTAGCTATCTAAAGAGAAGCTAATTTAAATTTCTACATTCTCTAAAGTAATATTTGATGAGCTACTCATTTCTCTTTTCAACTCTTCAATCAAATCTTCAAGTATTACTATCAGTCTTTTCTTCTGTGCATTATCAGACGAGCTCCAATTATTCCTATCTGCTCGTTTATGTGCCAACTTGTATTTGAGTCCTATCATAGAAGTTGTATAGTTATTTGCATCGAGTTTTTTTACATTTTGGTTTGCAAGTATGTACCAATGATATTCCGTTCCCACAGGAACGCCTGAGCCTTCCGGTGCAGTTCCAGCTCTTCTTTTGGTGACATTGTAGTTGAATTGCCATTTATCAGGAGTGACCTTTTTTTCTCTCCATTCGCCTTTGTCATAATACCATTTATGAGTTCTACCCACTTTCATACCCGTGTATTTTTTTCCTTCAAATTCTTTGAATTGATTATAAGACCTGGAAATATCCTTTTTAATTCCATTCTTCTTTTTCTGGATGCTTTCCTGCCGCATGCCTTACTCTGTTAAAAAAAATATTTAATGGTTTACTAGATCAAAAATTTATAAGCTATAGAAAACTAGTTTCATTCCGGGATCTACGAATCAAATATGTGCTATTGAAGTTTGGAACTCGAATTAAATTTACCGTACTTTTGATATTATTTTACTAATATTTTGTTTTTCGCCAAGAACTCCAGCCCGTATGTCATTCTTTTTTGTAATAAGTTGTGGTACGCTTGTGATGGTAAACATTTAGAAGAACCGAATCCAAGTTATCCCACCCTACAGGCATTGAAACGTTTGCTGCAGCGTTTGGTCTCAAGGAGTATACAGAGGCTGTCGTCTTTCCCCTAGAATTTTGATTGTAATCAAAAAACACTTTTCCTTTCCTTTTTGAAGTATTCCATTCCATTGTTACCTTGTCAGGAAACTTTGAAACCATGATTTTTGCCGTTACTACTTTTTTTGTAAAAGTTCTTGCTTCATTTTCTGAAATTCAGATTCACTCAAGCTCCCTTTCTGTTTTAATTTAGAAAGTTTCTCAATTTCATCAGCGATTGAAATAGTGTCAATACTGCTTGTTGCTTCACCACTGCCGGTAACTTTCATATGTCGCCTTATTATTTCTAAAAGCTCTTCAGCCTTGTCTTTAGGGAGCGCTTCAATTACAGCTCCATGATCGTCTTCTCCGCTAATATTTTCATCCATCAGTCCTAACTTGCTCTTGTTTACCATCGTCGGCGCCTTAAATAATATAGTTGAAGTAAAAATGCCCTTCTGTAATTTAACGCTAGTTATAACGTCGTACGGAATATCAATAAGCTCCGATTTCAAGCCCATCATGTAGGGATCTCTTATAATAACTCGTTTGTCAGTTGCTATGACGGTATTTGGTGTTAGAATTGAGCCACCCGGCATCAATCTTGATTCCCTAGCTACAAGCAACACTTTTTCTTCCGAGTTTAATATTTTCTCAACTTTCTCGATTTCATTTAATTCATCTCCATCAGTTATATCAGTGTTAAAGGAGTGTTTGTGACCCAACGCCTATCTATCCCTTTATCTTAGGCTGACATATTTAATAAAAGCTCCCGTTAAACCCGTTAAACCCTTTATGGATCGAAGCTAAAGGTACTCAAATTAAATTTGGTCTGCATTTATTAGAGGAGGCACGAGAGGCGTCAGTTAAATAGTTTCATGTGCTTTTGAAGTCATCCTTGGCTGATAAAATTACCTTGTTATTTGGACTTTTTATATTAATTCTTGTTACTAATTACGGGTATGGAATATCACTATTATTAACGAAGTAACTATGTTATAGAAAATATCGCAGTTGTCTAGCTTAATACAAATAGTAAAAACTTTACCGACTTAAATTTTCGTCTGCGTCATGGATGTAATCGCTTCTTTTGTATAATCAAATTATTAATAGCTTAAACCATTGCTATTAAATATGCATTAATACCTTTTTAGGCGTTAATTTTTCCTGGATAGTATACATGGGATATTAATCTATGATAACAAGTATTACAGACAAACATATCTAGGAATTGATTTAATGAATGGATATGTTTTCTACAATAGTCACATTTCATACTTTCCAATACATAGGTATGTTCATTAAAATTTAAATAGTTTTTAATATTAATTTAAGCAAATATTTTCTTGATAAATTTTCTATATAATGCATCCACTAAAGTGTTCGCCTATGCCTAAACTGAGGGCCACATTTTCGTAGATTACTTGGCTGGTTATATAGGCGAAACCGGTATAGTATATAAAATAGAAACAATTAAAGGACTCGTTACTTTTCGATAGTTAGAGCATGAATCTCATTCTTAAAGGACCATTAATGATTTGTATCTGTATATGTATAGCCACTTTATTTCAAATAACAATTGCACCACAGACGACTCTTGCTGGACAATCAGCTGTATCAAATATGAACAAGACTAACTATGGTTTTCAGCTTGAATCCAACGTTACTAATGGTAACTTACCAAGCGAAATTGCATATACGAATCCACAACATGGAATCTTTATGTTGTTCCCCTCAAACTGGACTTTCTCCACAAGTGGTCTACCGGACTATAGTCAGATTGGTGCATTTTATGCCCCACTGCAAAATCTTTCCGATCCAGTCCCTGCTAGATTAACTATCACTGTAATGAGCTATCAACAAGACATATCTCTCAAGGATTTTACTAATATGACATTTTCCTCACTTAATCAAACAGACCAAATTATGATATCAAGTTCAGATCCAACTACACTTGCAGGACGACCAGGTCACCAGGTAGTATTCTCAACGTTACCTAATATCGGAAACCCAGTTTCATTTCAGATAATGCATTCATGGATAACAGTAGGCAACAAGGTTTATGTTTTTCAATATAGTGCTGAAAGCTCTAAGTTTGATGCCTATTTACCTACAGTTAAACAGATTCTAGAATCATTAAGAATAGAATAGATACAAAAATTCAACAGATCAATTTATTAGGTCTATTCACAAGTAATATTTGAGATATACTAGACCCGTTAATTAGACCCAATTAACTAACAGAAATTATATAAGTGTTAACTATAGGAGTCAGATAGGAACCAAAAGGAAAATGCTAATCATTACATTAGTTCCAATTATAATAATACTTGCAATAACTTATTATTATTATGTTCCAATTTCAGGAATATCTCCTTCAGAATCTATGAATATGACAGATAAATTTGGAGTAATGGAAGTGTATCCTACAAAAGCAGGAGGAAGGGAATGGTTCGTTGATATGAATAATCCTACCGAGGATCCAGGATTTGAAACTGAATCAAATATTACTCGTCAATTAGATGGTTCATGGCAGGTAAGTGGAAGACTTCTTAATGGCACTTACGCGGAAGAGGTGAGAATGGAGGTCTTGAGACTTCCACGATCTGAAGAATGGAAGAATGTCGAAATGACAGGGTATGCCAAAATAATTCCTTCTAACAATCCAAATGATGCACTCGTCTGGTCCATCAGAGGGGGCAAACATAATAACACAGTTCCTTGTGAAGGAACTGCTCTAAAGGGTGGTATCGATGTTAACGGTACCGTATCGTGGGTAAAGGAGATATGGCATACAGGAGGATATACCAATAAATGGGCAGAAACACAAGTAACCGATTCTATTATTGGAAGGTGGATTGGCTGGAAAGTTGTTGTCTACAATATTAACAATGACACGGCAGTAAAGATGGAAGCCTATCTTGATGATAATGCCAACAATAACTGGTTAAAAGTTACTGAATTGGTTGACAACGGTGGATGGTACGCCAACGAACCAGATCCCATATTCTACAGTGCAAACTGTGGAAAAACTAAAGACCATATAATAACTAAAGGAGGACCCTTGGCTATCTTTAGATCTGATAATATGACATGGAATTTTATGAACTTGAGTGTGAGAGAAATCCAGCCTCCATTATCACCATAGGCTTGTCATCATTCTTCATCTGCTTTTCAACAATCATAAAATTAGGATTAGTCTGAAATTCTATATCATTCTAATTGCATTTTATCGTAAGATTCTTTCAACTAATCCCAATGAAGTATTATTGTGAACCTTGAATTGTATACCAGAGGTCAGTATTGTTATGATAAATTGAGAGTAAGATTTCCTCGGAGAGATACATTCATAATATAACTGTTTGGTGCAAATTTATAGTTCGTAAATTGGAGTCCCAGTCTCAATCACATTTTGTTCTAAGCGTTATATCTAATGTTCCACATAGTATGCTATGCCAGAGGACTTTACTAAAAAATCGACTTGTTTACTATGTGACAATTTGGTTGATCCCAAATCTGAAATTCAAATATGTTCTACCTGTATGATAGTAGCAATGTCGGATGAGGATTTTCAAAAATTAAATTATATTTCACTTATAGAAAATGTCAAACCTATACCTATAACCGATAAAGAGAGGAAAAGGATTTTTGATTTGTATATTCGTGCGCAAGAAGTGCAGCTAATCGAACGTATTGACGTAAAAAAAGGAAATAAATGAAACAAAACAAACGTGAAGTTTTATCCAATAGATGAATGTTGAGCATTGTTAATACTTGGATTAAGAAAGTAGAATCTTTTAATAATCTGAGTGGTAGTATCATTAGATAAAATATGTATAAATCTAAGTTAAGTACACTCACATTTGTTTTCATTTTTGCTGCAGCAGTTGGTAGTTTACTTTTCGTAAATAACTTTCATGTCTATAAAATTGTGTTTGCCAGTGTGAAGAAAACTGAATTCAATGAAGCTGATTTCGCGATAAAGGATTTTGGTATTGGCAATGACGGAAATCCATTTCTATCCGTAGACGGCACACCAGGGGGTACTATCCCGCAAGAGGAAAATATTGGATATGCATATATTTTTGTAACAGATGACGGAACTTTCGCCGTATCATCAGATTGGATGTATCCTCAATGGCATACACATGAAATTACACTTGACAAAAATAACTGCATAGTATCAATGAAGTATAATGGAGACGCTGAAGTTAGCGATTTGGTAAAAGTTACGAAGATAAGTGCAATGAATGTTGAGAAGGTGATGACGGCCGAATTTACTCTTAGTGACTCCGACGCATCAATCTGTGCTACCAAAATATTCGATTCTGCTCCATAGTTTTTTTTAAACTATTAACTTAACTTAAGCTGTACGGTATTAATAACTCAAACCTACTTTAAATGAGAATTAAAAAAATAAATATGTTAATCCGCAAATTACTAAATGCGAATTTACTATTAGCCTAATCTCTCTTGAGAGCCTTGGCCTCATCTTTAGTAACGTTAAACCAGACTTTATCTCCGTCAAATTTTACAGCCTTGCTTCTAGGTAGATAAAACTTGTCTTTATCAACAACTCCTTTTTTTGTTACTACAAATTCTTCGTTTAACTCTTGGACCTCACCCAAATCGTAGTCATCCAGTCCCCTTGCTTCTTTTTTTATGATTTCATCCCAGTTTGTAATTCCACTCATATACAATTTATGGCAACATCGGATATAAGGGTTAAAATTAATTCGTCATCGATTCCAAAATGGGTTTCAAAAATGAGGGTTTTGAAGACAGCTGACATGCAGCGAGGCGACGTTTTGATAATTTAGTTACTTAAAATAAGGATCACTAGAATAGACCATTCGTTCCTGCAAGCACATGTTATTAAACTATTCTGTTCTACCTTTAGAGAATTCGACAAGTTTACAAGTCCAATGTTAGGAAACGAACCTTTTGATACAGGATATAAATTGAGTGATGGTTTAATTGATACTTGGACGCATGGATCAGTAACTGATACTAATTAGTAATCTGAATAATTAATTCATAGTAACTGTACTTAATGTTAAAAATCCGAAGAACCACCAGCACTATATGGACTCCCCTTGATGCTTACTACAAAGTCCAAATCATTTATTCGCTTTAATAAATCAAGATCAAGACTATGGCTTACTACCATTTTCGTCCCCTTAAGATAAAAGCCTGGTGCCATACCCGTAACGCTAATTACTCTCTCCCTTATTTGTTGGGTATCCTGTTCGGGTTTGAGGATAATTTCTAGGGTATAGATATTCTCCTTTTTTGCTTTTTCATCAAAAATTAATCTGACAACTAATAATGGATCCACTTTTGAAAAAACGGCCTTGATAGCATTATCGGCTTCTGTAAATTCTTTTACAACTTCCTTAACACCTTCCGCTTCTTGGTCACTCATTCATTCTTAATAGCTTAAAATATTGCTTTAAAAACTTTACAATTTATAGTTGGGTGGCACAATAATGACAATTCAGCTGTGTAGATCATTTTGCGTGGCTAACTAATGAAATTGAAATGTCAATGGTCAGATATGTTACAAGATTGATAAGAAAAGTTTACTCTGCATGCTTTTCTATAATTGCCTGTATTCGCCCGCCATACTTTCTTTTGTACTCAAATTTACATGAAGTACAGCAAAAGAATCGCTCGTAGTTTGCAAACTTGAAGACTTGTGGAGCACCGGCTATAATTCCATGACAAAAATCACAGTCTAAAATTATCTGAATGCCTTTTTTTATTTTCTTGAATGATTGTTTATTATTTTCAGATTGGATTTCAAAATTAGCATTCACCTTTGCAATCTTTCCAAAGTCAATTACCGGTACGACTCGTTGAATAAAACCTACATTCACCAGCCTTTCAAATCTGGCCTTGACAGTCGGAGTCGTAATACCCGTTTCGCGCGAAATCTGACGAAAGGACTTGCGCCCATCCTTAAATAGTGACTTTAGTATTGAAACGTCATAGTCATCAAGTTCAACAGGCATTGAAGATTGAAGGGCTCACCTCAAATATTAAATTTTACATTTGTAAAGTCCTATTGTTATATTTCATCTAGTTGAGTATAAGATATGGCAAAAGACCCTGTCTGTGGAATGTTTGTGGAAGAAAAAACTGATTCCATTCGGTACACAAAGAGTGGCAAGGAATATTTCTTTTGCAGCACGCAATGTCTAAACGAATTTAGACAACCAGAAAAAGAACTGAAAAAATTGAAAATTCAAGTAGCTGTAAGCATCGCCCTCACGATACCTATTATTTTTTTAAGTCTGCCTCACATGCTACCTGTACAATTAGGTCATTTCCTCCCTATGGACTTGATGCACAATTCGAGCTACATAATGTTAGTATTAGCTACGCCATTGCAATTTTGGGTCGGCTGGAGATTCTATAAGGGATTTTGGGACGGCATAAAGGCAAAAGCATCAAATATGGATACCCTAATAGCAATTGGAACATCAGCAGCTTATTTATATAGTGTAGCAGTAACCATTGCTCCATACTTCTTCCCATTTAATTCTGTATATTTTGAGACAGCTGCTGTAATTATTACTTTGATACTTATAGGCAGACTACTTGAAACAAGAACAAAAGAGAAGGCTTCCGACGCTGTGAGAAAATTACTTGATTTGCAGCCTCGCACAGCGAAAGTGATGCGTCAGATAAAAAGTCCTTCTGGACAAATGCTAGAGGAAGAAGTAGAGATTCCAATCGAACAAATAAAAGAGGAGGATATCTTGATTGTCAGGCCCGGAGAGAGTATTCCAACTGATGCAATAATAATTGAGGGAGCTTCCACCTTAGATGAATCAGCAGTAACTGGTGAGAGTATCCCTGTTGACAAAGTAAAAGGTGATGAGCTTATAGGTGCAACTATAAACAAAACAGGACTGTTAAAAATCAAGGCAATAAAGGTTGGACAGGATACTGTACTTTCACAAATAGTAAATCTCGTAGAGGAAGCACGAACCGGTAAAGCTCAAGTGCAGAGAATGGTTGACCAAGTTGCAAAATACTTCGTTCCCGCAATAGTGCTAACAGCAATAGCGGTTGGCTTGGGATGGTACTTTGTAGGTGAAATAGGATTTACTTACAGTCTTCTGGCTTTTGTTTCAGTAATTATCATTGCTTGTCCTTGCGCCCTTGGAATTGCAACGCCTGCAGCACTAATGATGGGTTCTGGAAAAGCCGCCGAGCATGGGATATTATTTAAGGGCGGAGAGTATCTCGAAATTGCGAGTAAAGTACAAATTGTAGTTTTTGACAAGACTGGAACATTAACTGAAGGCAAGCCATCCGTTACCGACATCCACACCATTTCTGAGTCTGGAATTGGAGAAAAGGAGCTTCTAAGACTTGCAGCAATAGCGGAAGCTGGGTCAGAACATCCGTTAGGGCAGGCAGTTGTTAAGAAAGGTAAAGAAGAAAATGTGATTCCAAACCCAGAGTCCTCAGAAGCAATTTCAGGTCAGGGATTAAGAGCAATATATCAAGGTCATGTCATTCTAGTAGGAACTAGAAAGCTAATGACGGAAAACGGTCTGCCAATTCCTGAAGAAGTTGAATCAAAACTGAAAGAGGTCGAAAATACTGGAAAGACTGCAGTCTTGGTGGCGATAGATTCAAAGCTATCGGGCATTCTGGCACTTGCTGACGCGATAAAGGAGAGTGCAAGAAATGCAATTGACGATTTAAAATCCAAGAGAAAGGAAGTCATAATGCTTACAGGAGACAACGAAAGAACTGCCAAGTCCATTGCGTCTCAACTTGGAATTGATAGAGTGATACCTCAGGTTCTTCCTCAGCAAAAAGAACAAGTGATTTCAGGATTAAAGTCGGACGGGAAGATAGTTGCCATGGTAGGAGACGGAATTAATGATGCACCAGCATTGGCAAGAGCAGACTTGGGCATTGCAATAGGTTCAGGTACTGACGTTGCCAAGGAAACTGGAGGCATTATTCTAATAAAAAGTGATGTTAGGGATGTTTCCATAGCACTAGAACTAGGAAAGAAGACAGTTAGCAAGATAAAGCAGAATCTATTTTGGGCCTTTGCATATAACACAGGATTGATACCAATTGCTGGTGGAGCTCTGGTCCCCTTGCTTGGAGTAGGAATATTTGGATGGTTACCAATGTTAGCAGCAGTTGCAATGGCCATGAGCTCTGTAACTGTAGTAGGTAACTCTATACTGTTGGGAAGATACAAGCCAAAGGTTCCTCTTACAACAGCGGAGCTTCAAAGGATCTCCCTTCAACATGATACTTATACGAAACCGGTAGCAAACAACATAATACTAAAAACCTTTCTCGGCTAAACGGACAAACTTGTGTCCAGATTTGTTCAACCTATTCTTTATCTCTTCTCTAGTCAAAACAGACTGGTTCTAATAAAATAGATAATGTATTAAATATCTACTGAGGAACTATTCTAAAAACCTTGCCTTGCCCAATAGATACTATATACAAGTAACCATCTGGACCTACTGTGAGATCAGTGATACCCCCAAATCCTTCTCCGAATACAATATCTCCGGCTCCAAAATTGACTGGGTTCTGAATGTATCTATCTGCAAGAACTTCGGGAAGTACGAGATCATTCCTTTCATCGTTCAATTTAAAGTGGTAAATGCGACCATTGTGAACATCTCCAACAAAGATATCATTTTTATATTGAGTTCCCAATTTGTCAGAATCTAAAAATACTATTGAAGTCACTCCTGCGCTTCTCTCCCAAACTAATTTGGGCTCACTATATCTTCCTCTATCATCAAACGTTACCATTTCGTCCACATCAAAGTTTTTTGGGCTTGATGAAAAACCATAAACTTTATGCCATCCACTATTAAATCCAGGGTAAATTAAATTTATTTCATCTCCATCTTGTGGCCCGTTTTCCGTATCCCATAAAGAACCTGTTATGGGATCAAAATCCAATCCAAAACTGTTTCTAATACCATAAGCATAATACAATCGCAAAGGCATAGAATCTCCTAATATTCCTTTTCCTACAGGTTTACCGTCTTGTGTTATTCTTAAAATACCACTGCGGCCATCTGCAACTATTCCATCATCAAAGTTTTGAGTTTGCGTTGCCTCAAAATCAAGTTTAAATGATCCATCTATATCTCCTACTGGAACGTAGATGTTGTTGTCAGGACCAATTTCTATTGCACCTCCGTTATGTCTTGGTCCAGGATCTGCTGGTAAATCCACAAGAAGTGTGGGATTTACAAGTTTATTATCAACTAATTCATACTTGTAGAGGCGATTTCCTACTGGTGCTTTACCTTCCCTATCACTTCCATCTTTGCCATCAATTTCAGTAAAGTAGAGGAATACATATGTCTTGAAACCGTTTTTGGAGACTGCGATACCACACATTCCTCTTTCAATAGAGTTTGCTACATCCACATCAAGAAGTGGCATATCTGCAACTGCTCCTCTGTTAACCCTCATTACGGTTCCTCTGTCTTTTTCCAAAATCAGGAAGTCGTCAGGACCCAGAAAAGCCATAGTCGTAGGTACGTGCAATCCTTGTACTACCTGCTCTACCTTAAGTCGGGGATCAAACACTTCGGGATGGTCTGTACCCTTGTTAAGTATTCGTTCTTTTAACTTTACTTGACCATACGTCTGATTAAAATAAATGGAAAAATTACAAATGATAATAAAGAGAAATATAAGGATAACATACTTATTCGTCTTCGATTGACAGAGCAAAATTTGGATTCCGGCTTTCACAGCAAGCGATGGCAAATATTAATTTTCCTTCTCAATTCCAATTGTATAGAGTATGATTAAATCAGCAAATAATTATTACTTATTTTTCAATTTAATCCCCACGTACATGTGGTGCTTGTGTTACTAGTTATTTTGTAACTTTGCAACACAAATGGACTATCATACAAGGCCGGCTGGTGGGAATACTCTACGCAAGATTGTATCTCACGGCACTAAATTATCATTTTTAGTATCCTATAAGTGTCAGTTTCTAGTATCATTTTAGTGTCATTTATGCTAGTTTTTAATCTTGTTTAACGTTTTAGTACAATTTACTGCACATAATTCAAATATTGTGCAAAAAATTTGTCATTTCAGCGCCTGCAAATACCATTTTGGTGATTTCTTTAATTTAGTTCAAGTTACCGAATTGACTGAACTATCCTCAATTGCTTTGGCACATTTTTCACAATACTTCTCTATTATTATTGCCCCTTCAGTACTATATTTGACTAACTTTGTCGCAGGTTCTCCGCATCCTATACAGAATCTTGAATTCTTTTCTATGTTTGATGTAAAGGGTTCAATACTTTTCAATGTCTTTTCTAACAATCACAATCTTCTCTAATTATGTATAGAGAATATCCATTATAAACTAATAGTATCGGAAGCAATCCATTTTGTTTACATTGGCTTATTCTATGACTCCTCCCCTGCAAGTGATCTGGATTCAAAATCACCTGGATTCCAGTGTAGTTTATGGGCCGAACTGTGCCTTCATTCTGAATTGCAGCAGAAATGGAAAAAAGGAGATGAAAGACATTTAGCCAAGAATTAGATAAGAGCGAAAGAAAGGGTTTGATGAGTGTGATGGCTTGCAAGCCTTTGTTATTATATCCAATCCTTATGTCTATTAATTTCAGCATTACAAGGAACAAACCAATATAGTGATAGAACAAGAATAAAATCGAATTCTATTATTTATCAAAAGTATCATTTAATTTAAATTATAATCTCTATAGTTGTCTTAAGAGGCTATATGTCATGGTTAGTCGATGCACAGATGCAGGATATCGTTTTATCACACTCTTCATGTCGTCCATATACACAAGGTCCACATACGGTTTTTATTTTCCCTCCTAGGCCGGCTATTCCCTCTTTCTGTAATTCAATTTTCATGATCTAATTGAAACGTTACTCTATATTACTTTGCTGCTTGTTGATGCTAGGAAGTATTATGCATTACGGAAGTATTGATACCTGCTTCTTCTGGCGCATTTCTGTCTTTTGGAATTCTAATCCTTCTGGAAAGTGGCAGAATCAATAATTCTTTAGACTGGAATTTCCATTTTAATACTTATTCTAATGTAAGAACAACATCATACGTTGGCCATGAGATCATTTGTCGACACTAAGCGACACTAGGACTCTCACTTGTTTTAATTATAACGTTTTATACTAGGTTGTGGTAATTCAGTTAACATTGATGGGTTGAGATCCCTCTTTTCCCATCGATGTTTTAATTAGTTCTGCACTAGGTATCCAATATTCCTCCGATCCGAATAAAGATAATGTTAAATTCCTCCCAGAATTTGAAGTATCTCTAAAAATTACTTGAATTGAAGAATCGCTTCCGATAATTAACCAAACCATACAACTATTTTTGAACGGTTATTTTTAGAGTAACAAGAAATATTTGGCAGGCTGGGTATATGGTAATTCATAACTCCGCTCCGGTGGGAACCATCAAAATTTCACATCAGTCTGATAAGATAACTATTAGAGCTATGGGGCTGGTCGTTTGTGAATCAGAATTGACACAATTACTAAACCCCTCTAATTAACCCAGCTAGGATAATAAGAACTCTAGTATCAGTCTTATGAGCTACAACTAATAAAACTGTTAATTCTTCAGGCCCAATTTTCTACTTACCACTTATTCCTTCTTTTATTTCGCCGCTTATGTTGCTTAACACATCTGCTGTTCCTAAGCCAACTTTTTTAGCTGTGTCTTCTGTCTCGTTTAATATTTGCGAGCCAACTTCCGAGCCGACATTGCTCAAATTCTGTCCAAGTTCCTTTAGTGTAGAACGTACTTCTTCGCCGGTCTTATTCAGTACCGCAGAAACGTTATGTCCTACTTCAGCAGCAGTCTGGTTACTAAAGCAGTCATATTGCCAGCAGTATTTGAGGCATTTATAGTGGAGTTTTGAGCACTCAAGTTGTTAGTTGTTGTAGTCTATTGATATTGCCGCAGCAATCATGATTAATTCTCGATTCATAGGCTTCAGTTTGAACAATTTTATTTAAAGGTTTTAGCTTCTGTCAGACCTAAAAATATGGATGTTAAACTATACCACAGGATGTATCATACTCTCCAGGTATCGGAGGGATTCTTCACAAAACCATTTGGCTTTAATAGACCAAGCTACTCAAACTGAACTTCAGGTTTATTTCATCATCGCAGAGAAACTTCTTAATTAAGTCTATTCATCATGTCTATTAGACCGGTTTTTATTTTGTCATCATCTGCTTGTGAGCTTAAAGCACCTAACTCACGACCCAAGCTGCTTATGTCGTCTTTTTGCTTTGTTGTTAAGTTTGGTAATCCCAAAATATCCTTTTGTATTTTTATGAAATCCCGTATCATTGCCCTTGCGTATTCAGAATTTATATCGACCATCATTGGGAACAACAACTGCTATAGGGCTCTTTATATCCGTTCCTAGTGTATGTTTTCGGCTTGCTGGCACTAATGGCAGCATTTCATGTACTGCTTGAGCAATTTAGGATTGAGCCGCTAGGACAATGATGACTAGGACAAAGACAAACAAATAATGCGACATTGTTAAATCTGATTATGAAAGTTGGTACATTCTCCTGTAAACAGTGTAAAATTAAATTTCAATTAATAGGACTCTCGACCACTGATAATCCAAGTTATTGTCCATACTGCGGAAACGACACTATAGATAGGATTAATGTAATTTACGGATGATGAGTTCTTGTCCTATGCCTTAAACTATGTTGGAGTACCTATCGCTTGCCGCCAGAGAGCATCTGGCATTTTCCTTAACGCTCTCGACAGAATCGTGTATTTCCAGTCCTATCTTGTCAAGAATATGACGGGCTTCATTAGTGTCAGGAATATTCTTTATCCTGAAATATTCACCGTTATCGTCATAAAATATTGCAAAAAGACCTGAGATTGCAGCACCGGCTATTACCGGTTTAATTTTTGATGATAGACATTCATCTATAACTTTCTTGAGCGAATCAATTCCCTGTCTCTGTTTTTGTCTCTTTAATTCAACCCTTCCAAAGTCTATGAATTCCGTTCGACTACTTTCTTTCTTGCTCACCTCATCGTCCTCAAGATTCAATTTTTCTACTAACGGTATTCCTGGAAGTTTAATTGCACGAGTACAATCACAGGCTTCACATTCCATTGTGCATTTTTCCCTGAATCGGGCATCCTTCACTTCCTCGACGGATTCAAAATAATCCTTGAGAGTAGGTATCTCCATTGCCATGGGATAGAGGCCTCCTTCCAAACAATAGCAAGCCTCAATAAAATGAACTGTGTTCGTTTCATCTATAGTCGCAGTTCTCAAAGCGGCTTGCATTCCCTCGTAAAATATTTTTCCTTTTGCTAAGTTGCCCGAATTTATAGAATTGGCTAACTTTTCACTTGATTTTGGATTTAACTTGCACTTGATATAGTATCTCACTTACGAGGGATATATGCGCTCAAACTGGTAATAAATCTAGAGTTCCTAGAATCCCGAAATCCTCCAATTCGTCTTGTTTTAAAAAGGGTAGTCCAGTCAGCCTTTATGGGCTTTGGCTTTATTTCTAATACTCTTTTTCTTCAAAGTTAGCTCGAGAAATCCGTTCAAAAAAGTAAATTTCAAAACTTTGGTATCTGCGTCAGGGGGCAGATTTATGATTTCATAATAACTTCTTCTTTCACTTTGAGCTTCTATCTCTATTTCGTTATCATAAGCATTAATATTGATATTATCTTCAAAAGCGCCTGGAAGTTCAGCGATTATCTTTATCTCTTTAGAGAATCTTATTACCTCACATAGAAGTGGTCTTTCTTCAAAATTATTACTTTTCTCAATCTGCCTCTCTAATGTCTGAGCCATTTGATTTAATATCTGAGTAATGTCGCTTTTTGCGATATGATATCCATTCGCTTTTAAAAATCTGGTGATTCTTTCGGCCCCGTCGTCGTCTTCCATTCTAGTCTATCTTCAACATCGTATTTATCGCTTCGATATTAATTATACGACAATTTGGTATGTATCAAGAGTAACATTCTCATTATATTTATTTAAATTTTAGTTTTATACTACTCATCATTATTTCTCTTCATCTCTCAATAGCGTTGAGAGCCAACTTGAACTGTTCAAGCGTTTCTTCATCATAAATACAAAATTCTATTAATTCTAGAGCGCTCCCCGACTCTGTCTTATTATCCTTGACAAACTTTATCGATTCTTCTACCAATATCTTTGCGCATTTATCTTTGGGAAATCCGAATATTCCCGTGCTTATAGCGGGAACAGATATACTTTTGAATCCATTTTGTTGAGCGAGTATTAGAGCGTTATTTATTGCTAGACCAAGTTTCTCGTTCTCTTTTGCTTCGCCATTTCTTGGTCCTACGACATGAATGACTGCTTTACAAGCTAACTTGCCTGCAGTTGTCATCACAGCGTTACCAACTGGCAGGTACCCTATCTTGTCACTTTCGTCTTGAATTATTCGTCCGCCTTTTTTCACAATTGCTGCGGCTACACCTCCACCATGGCTTAGATAAGAATTTGCAGCGTTTACTATTGCATCCACGTTTCTTTCCGTAATATCACCCCAAACCAGCCTTAGTTTTGTTTTATTGTCAATTAAAATTTCATTTACTAACACCATTTTCACCTTAAAAATGGATTTGACACAAGCGCTTTAAAATCTTTAATATCACAAAGTAATTGAGTATATATGGATGCGTTTGAATGCATCGAGACCAAACTTGATATAAGAGAATTCAGTCCAAAAGACGTTCCACGTGAAATAAAACTAAAGGTGCTTGAAGCAGCGAGGCTAACTGGAACCGGTCTTAACACGCAACACTGGCGTTTCATATTAATCGAAAATAAAGAGAATCTGGACAAGCTTGCCAGGGACAGCACTAGTGGAAATTGGGTTGCTAGGTGTAATTTTGCAATAGTGATTCTGACAAATCCAAAGTATCATTTTCATTTGATTGACGCAGGAAGGGTAATACAGAACATGCAACTGGCAGCGTGGAACTTTGGAGTCGGTTCAGGTATATTTACAGGAATCGATGA
>DASUQJ010000072.1:0-13904 GCA_036280615.1 Nitrososphaeraceae archaeon | reverse complement strand
CAATCCATGAATTAAATATTGCTCCTGTATACAGGTAACTAGCAGCTGGAAATTGATAAGTTAACATCAGAAATACAAAGCCCATGACAAGATTTGTAAGGGGACCAACAAATGCAACTCTTCCAAATTTACCTCTATCGGATAAATCTACCATGACAGCTCCTGGAGCGATGAACTTGAATGGAATAAACGGGATGGCTGAAAACGCAGTTACTATTAATCCATATGAGTTTGTACGAAACTCGGCCCAACTCCCATAAAACTGAGCTAACAGCTTGTGGGCCAATTCATGTACAAGGAACGCACTAACAAATATAATTAAGAATTCCAAAGCAACACGTCTATAATTGTCTAATGATAACCCAACGGCTGTTACTAAAATAGTTGCTATTAACAGATGAAGTATCTCTATTTTAGAAAATTTTATTTTTAGTATCTCCCTTTTCAAGTTCGACTTCTTTGTATGATCATACATTATATTTTTTTTATCGACATATTCTTTCATAGAAACGCATGAGTGGTTGATTGGAATTCTGTGCATATGACAGAATACTTTGTTACAATAATTGCATCTAAAAGGTATACTTTCATCTGTATCACAAAATTCACATTTCATTAAATCAATACCTCACTGCGTGCTAATCCAATTTAACTACTCTAATGTCACATTTAAAAGTGCGTTTTTCATTGACGCAAAACTGCATACATATCCATTTGAAAAGAATTACAATTTAATTGATTGTGAGAAGAAAATTGGATTTTGAGATCTACCTTAAGTTCAATTATGCAATAGTAATCTATATGAACATTGATTCATTATATTAGATATAGAATTATTTTGCCTGGTGATGATACCCATGAGATGGATGATAAACTAGTCCAGCGTTACGATACAATCTTAAAAGAGAGTGCGTTGTTAAGTACCTTTTCAGGGATCCTCTTTGGATTCTTGTTGAATATGGCCATAAATGTACCTAATAATTTTGAATTTATTGATAAGCTGACTCTACTCGTAGCTTTGTATTCCACAACCGTGGCAGCTTCATTATTTGTCATGCCAGTGGTCTATCATCATCTACAGTACCCTTATGGAAGTTTTGATAAATTCAAGAGTAGAAGCCATACATTTATCATCTCAGGATTAATTCCCGCCGGTATTACTCTATACCTTGGCCTAGAACTTGCGATACACTCGCTCTTGGGATCTATAGAATCATTTATTCTTGCATCGCTACCATTTATTCTCGTTTACTTTTTATTCAGAGCCCGCAAAGGTGACCTCTTACAGAAACTATAGGATCTACTTATTCTATACTGATATAGTAAAAATATATACATATTCATAACGTACGTATAACGAGTATCATTGAAAATATCTATCATTGACATTGGTTCTAACACCATCAAGTTAGTTATTTATGAAGTAAGAAAGGATAATTCATTCATCGGTGTTCGCCAAGAAAGCACAAAAGTGAAGCTTGGAGAATCCCTAGCTTATTCTGACAGTCTTAATGAACAATCGATGCTTAAGAGTATAGACGTTCTCCTCCAATATCGTGATATTGCAAGACTTGAAGCTGCAAATAAAGTTCTCTGTGTAGGTACTAGTGCTGTTAGAGAGGCAAGAAACGGCCAATACTTCATAGATCAGGTTCTTAAGAAAACTGGATTTAGAATAAGAGTACTAAACGGAGAGGAAGAAGCTTACTATTCTTATCTGGGAGCTTCCATGATGACCTGCATACCAAATGGCTTGTTCTTTGACCTAGGAGGAGGAAGTTTGGAATTGGTTTATTCTGAAGATTTTAACGTAAAGAAAGCTGAAGCGCTTCCATTAGGGGCGTTACGTTTATCAAGAACATTTGCTAACGAAGATGGTTCCTTCTCAAAGAAGAATTGCGACAATATGACTCAAAGAATACTGGATACACTTCCAACCAAAAAAAATTATGGAATTGGAATAGATACTTTACTTGTAGGAGCTGGTGGAACGTTGCGGGCTCTTGGTAGATACGACCAAAAACATTCAGGATTTCCATTCGAAAAGATACATAATTACAGATTAACATTAAATACCATGGATTGTCTCCGCAAGGATCTTAGTTTCTTGAAACCTAGTGAAATCTCTAGTCGACGGTCCATTGATTCTACTAGAGTTGAAACAGTTGTTGCCGGCATTCATGTAATTCATAGTATAATGAAGAGATTTGACTTTGAAGAAGTAATCATAAGCGGTTATGGTATACGTGAAGGGATTCTTGCTTCATTTATTCAAAACCCCAATACACTCGAGAATCATAATATTGAGAGACTAGAGAAACAGATTGTAAAAATAGTTTCTTGCCATTCCCACAAATATGATATTTCAAATTTTGGGCTTGATGATATGGCACGTGATATGATTTATCATAGATTGTTAAAGGAAAGGGAAGTTGAAATACTATCCTATGCAGTCTATACATTGTCAAGGTTACCAGAAACAAATAAGCTTTACAGTCTTTTCTACAGAATATTGGACGAGGATTACCCTCATCTCACGCATAAAGAACAACTTATACTGGCGTTATCCGTACTATACTCTAAAAAAATCAGAACCGCAGAAGAACTCTTTTACAAATATAGTCATCTACTAAAACCACAAAATCTAAGATCTGTCCAAAAGATAGCTATACTGCTCAACCTGGCAAGAATAATCATGAAGACTAGATCTCAAATACGGATAAGATTAACAGTAAACCAAAACATGATTTTTACCATAATTCCTACACAGAAATCATTTCCCACAATTTTACTGAAACAAGTAATTGAAAAAGCAAGCAAAATTTTTGATATTCCCGTACAATATCATATACCAGGCGCGACAAATCGACTCAAGAGTTCTGACAGGATTATTTCGATAAAATCTCAGACTTGATATATATGCCCTACAACAAGAATATTAGTGAAAAAAGTATTCCTATGCAAGGTAAGCTAATAGTTGTCGAAGGTATAGATGGATCTGGAAAATCAACTCAGCTTAGATTATTAGAGAAATGGCTCATTTCAAGGAATATACCAGTATTTTTTACGGAATGGAATTCATCAGAGACCGTCAAACAAATCACAAAAAAGGGTAAGAAAAGCGGTCGGTTGACTCCAATTACCTTCTCCTTATTACACGCCACTGATTTTGCGGATCGATACGAAAGAAATATTCTCCCTCTTTTACATGCTGGCTATATAGTTCTTGCTGATAGATACGTCTACACTGCTTATGCTAGAGACATCGTTAGGGGATGCAATCCGGATTGGGTTAAAAAAATATATGAATTTGCCACAAGACCAGAGATTGTGTTCTATTTTAAGGTACCCATCGACATAGCAGTAGATAGAATACTCTCTGGAAGACCGAAGCTAAAGTATTACGAAGCAGGAATGGATTTAAACTTGAGTAATGATCCCTATGAGAGTTACAGGATTTTCCAAAGCAGAATTATTGACCAGTACGAATCGTTATCGATTACGGAGAACTTCACCATCGTTGATGGTACAATGGAGATTGAAGAATCACAAAGATTTTTGAGATCAATAGTCATGAAGCTATTACCAATGAGTTTTCCTAAAAATACCAAGAGGCCTACAAGAGCATGAACTATAGATCAATAAGGTCCCTAAAAGGTAAGAAGGTGAGAAAGGGAATTTTTTATGGACATGCTATTCCATATTTGGAGGATATCGAAATTAAAGGAAGGTTTATCGTAATAGAGGGTCCTGACGCTTCAGGTAGAAGCACACAAATTCAATTATTATCATCGAAACTTGAAGCTGATGGTCATGCAGTATTGAACGCTGGGCTCAGACGTTCTGAATTAATAGGACAAGGAATATTGGACGCAAAGCGAAATTTTGTTTTAGGGAGAAAGACTATAAGTTTATTTTATGCAGCAGATTTTGCCGATCAATTGGAGAACAAGATCATTCCTGGATTAAGATCAGGATACATAGTTCTTTCCGACAGATATATTTATACACTAATGGCAAGAGAAGCGGTACGTGGGATAAGTAGCTCATGGTCTAGAAATCTCTATGGTTTTGCTTTGAGGCCCGATATAGTTTTTTATCTTGATGTTGATCCAAATGGGTTAGTACATAGAGTATTCAAAAAGAATTCCTACTTGGATTATTATGAATCAGGTACCGATCTTAGATTATCAGATAACATGCTAGAATCTTTCGTCATGTATCAAAAGTTACTAAGAAAAGAATTTAAGCGAATGCAGAATCGATATAACATAATATCAATAGATGGTAATAGATCAATAACTGAAATAAATCAAGATCTTCAAAAAAGGATTGACAATTATCTGCAAAATTTACAGAATGACAAATAATTTCGAATCTAATTTCTCCTAATCCTCAAGTAATTCATTATATCCTTAGATAATAATAAAATAAGGCATATTAAGTTCAATATACCATATGGTAAATAATTTATTAAGGGCCTCGTGTAAGAGTTTATTCCTTCAAGTTTTACTACCCTAAACAGGCTCGGGCACCAGTTCGTCCTCGTTAGAGTAAAACTGTCACGAAAATAATTTATTTGGAGGTAGCCGATAAGAATCATTGGAATTATTCATTTTACGACATGGTGAGGCCGGACAGAGATCACATTCGAGTGACAGAATACGTCCTTTGACATCAGCTGGAAAGGCTGAGATCTTTGAAATTGCCAAAGCTTTAAAAATCATTGGATTAAAATTTGACTCGGTTGTTACTAGCCCTCTTAAAAGAGCATATGACACAGCAATGATAGTATCCGAAGTCTTCAACATTGGTAATAAACTTCAAGTATGGAATGAGTTAGCACCTGAGGGGCAAAGGACAGAAATATATCACAAGATATCGCAACTTAGTGAGGAATATGCCGTGTTGATTGTTGGGCATCAACCTTTGCTTGGTGAAATGATTAATGACATGATTCATAAGGCAAAATCCAGCCCATGCAATCTACTTTTGAAGAAAGGAGGACTCGCGAGAATAAGGTTACTTAGAAAGAGTAACATACCTAAAGGGGAGCTCAAATGGTTGTTAAGTCCTAGAATATTAAAAAATATTTACAAAAAGAATATTAGATGATTATTGATTCTTAATGAACCTATTTACCTAGGACTAACAACAATATTGTCTCAAATAAATCCGAAGGATAAAGTATGCACTAATAATGCTGATAAATTTTATTAGTGTTAGTATTTTTGTATTTAGAAATCCCAAATACATCCTAAGAACAATAAAAACTCATCCGCAAATCTGCTAATAACTCGATATATTTCGAACTATGAATCCTGATATTGTCGGACCAAAGGATAAATAGTTTGATAACTCTTAATTGCTTATGGCAAGTCAAAAATCAAAGAATAACTCTACTGGATCCGTAAAAAGTGCAGTTGGATTAAAGAAGAAAAAATCCGGTGACACAAGAGTGAGTACACACACAGACAATGAAATAAAACCCCAAATGAAGTTTAGAAAGGCAAAAAAGATTTCCAAGTCAATTAAACGAATCGAATCTGAAATGTCACACATACAAATTCAAATGCAAAAAATTGGAAATGATCTTGCTACTGTACTCCAATTGATTGAGACTAGGAAAAAGATTTAGTAAAAAATATGTAATGAATGTTCAACTGATACAATGAATGCTTTTTTGATTGGATGTCTATTGAATAATTTGGATATTATTACTTTATACTGAAGATTATCAAAGTGCCAACATATGGGAACACATTGTTAATCGAGTTTTTTCATGACAATATCATTCATCAAGTTTTAATTCCTTAGGACGCCATAAGTTGAGCAATTTACCTTTCGTTTGAGGACTTACTTTCTTCCACGATGGGATGGGCAGCTTTACACATGCAACTGTACAGGTCGGCATTGTAACCATCTTTCCCGTTAAAATCTCCAATAATTGCTCTGAATGTGGATTATGTCCTACTAACATTACTACATCATAATTATCATCCTGATTTGTCAATACATTAAGATATTCTGTATATCCTGATCCATACAGGGATGAGTCAACTAATATCTCATCTTCATATCCACATGCCTTGGCAACTTTCTCTGCCGTAGAGTAAGCCCTTACTGCTGAAGAGCTTATTATTACTTGCGGGATAATTCCTTCCTTCAATAGCTTTCTACCAATTCGAGGTGCATCTCGTTTACCTCGGTTATTTAGAGGTCTGTCATGATCTGATAATTCTGCAGATTCCCAACTTGACTTTGCATGACGAAGTATTAATAATAACTTGATCTTATTCTTCAAGGGTTCCTTGCTAATTAATTATCCTTTTGAAGTATAATTATTTTTACCCTATTTTTTGATCAATATTCTAGCAGCTCTAGAATTAATTTCAAAATTAATGTCTCCCTTTGAATAACGTTTCTTTCATCTATGCGTTTTGTGTTTATTAGTAATCGTTCACAAGAGCTAATTTGTGTCATTATCATCTCTCTCATGTTTTTGTAAAAGGGTTGATTTAAGTACTCAATACAATATACCGGGTGTTCTACTCTGCTCTCCCATTCCGTGGGTATTGCTCTGACTACGCTTATTTTTTCCAGCTCGGAAACTTTCATTTTTTGATCAGCGCCTCAAGCAAAAATGTCCTGTACAAATCAGGTTCTATTTTTGTTCTCAATGAAATTCTGCAATAATTATGGCTGTGAGTACAATCCTCCATTCTATCGCATTTACAACAAATCCATGAAACATATTGTTGGCAAATATTACAGGTAGCGAAGGGAGTCAAACAAAAACCACATCCCCTGCAAGATTCCTTATTATACATACCTTAGAAGACACAAATCTACTCTTATTAGAATTGGCGAAGGTGATCTTGTAGATCCTAATAGTCTATATGAAAGTATTTTCACATACGAAGGGGCAAATTTAAAACGATATTTGATACTTCGTTACTTGCATTCCTTGAGTTCTGTTCGCTGTACTTTTACCATCAACGAAAAATTCAACTACCAATATCAGCATAATTACCATCTTGATATAACCTTTCTATAATCCGAGCGGCCTTCACATCCAGATTGGAAATTACATGTCCTAAACTCCACGTATCATAATCCAATGTTAGGGTATTCCATGTTGATGTCATGTTTGGATGATGATTAAATTTTTGGGAAACGTCGGCTACTTGGTACATAAATTCAAATAAAGTAGAAAAATCTACAAATGCAAAGGTCTTATGCAACTTACCATCAAGTATAACCCAACCAGGTAGACCCTCTAATGCATCATTTATTTCAATTTCTGAGAGTTTAAGATACTGAGGAATTGTATCATTATGAACTGAAGTAAGAGCATCTTTAATGAGTGAACCGTTAATGGAGATAACCATAGTATTATTTTTAGATGGAGTTTCTTGAGCTTGTCCCATCAAAGATGTATAACTTGATGTAACTATAATTAGTAACAATATATTTATCATTAATATAACTTGCTTTTTCATAATAATTATCAATATGGTGTGATATTTATTATTTCACAATAGCACGCAAGTTGAACATGAGCTCTTTAGAAATTTCATTTTGTTCCTGATTTCTTATAATCAATTGATAAATATTTATGGTAATGTAATAGTTGATCAGTATAGTTGACCACTTATGATACTAAAGTCCTCCTAGCACTCTCAATTTCAATTCTCTTCTCAACTATATTTGGTATCATATTCCCTTCTATAGGAGAGCTCTTTTCTCCATACATTTTGGTAATTCTTGGATTATTGTTGTTTTTAAATTTGATTCAACTTGAACTCCAAGATCTCATATCGACCTTTAAGAAACCTAAATTACTATTGATGCTATCCATTATGAAAGTGATTATCATACCAGTAACGATGTATTTTGTTACTAACCTGATTAGTCCAAAATATGCACTGTCAGTACTATTATTATCCGGAATCTCTACGGGACTTGGAGCCCCATTTGTTTCCAATTATGTAGGAGGAAAACTTTCTATTATAGTAGGAATGGTAATAGTCACATCTCTTGTCGTTCCCTTCATATTGCCTACATTAGTCTATATTCTATATAATACTGAATTTTCGATTCCAATATTTGATATGATTTTATTACTAGTAATGTCTCTAGTTTTTCCTCTCATAGCGAGTGGATTTATAAAAAAATATTTACCCAAATTAGCAACAGCTATAAACAAGAATTCTTTGCCCTTGTCCATTATCTTTATGGATTTGATTAACTTTGCAATATTTTCAAAATTTTCAAGTTATTTTTATTTTGAATCGTCTTTTGTTATTTTTACAACTGTAATCGCCGTTTTATTATTTTCTATATTTGCGATTACTGGTTATTTCGTTTTGTATATCATTAATAAAGATTCATCATCACTAAAATACAAGATTTCAGGGCTTATTGCCATGAGTTATGTAAACAATATACTGGTAACTGTTTTTGCACAGCAATTCTTTGGTTCACAAGTAGCTGCACTTGCTGCATTTTATAATATACCATATTACTTTGGAATTATTTTGTTAAAGATTTTCATAACAGGTAAAGAGAAGCACTAGTTGAGTAACAAATTCTAAAATAAAAATCCAAATCCATATCATATTAATAACCCAAACTAGAAAAATCAATTATTTCATGGATAAATTTCACAAATATACGGTGTATATAACAAGAAAAATACCAGAACCAGGACCATCAATATTAAAAAAATATTTTGAAGTCAAAATGAATCCTGGAGTGAACGTACTTGAGAGGGAAGATTTATTTGAAAATGTTAGAAACGTGGATGCACTAATGTGCATGTTAGGTGATAAAATCGACTCAAATGTCATGGATGCAGCAGGACCAAATCTTAGAGTAATAAGCTGCTATAGTGTAGGATATGATCACGTAGATATTAAAGAGGCAGAAAAAAGAAAAATAATAGTTACAAATACACCAAAAGTTTTAGCTAATACTACGGCAGATCTCACTTTTTCGTTAATTCTAACTGCTGCTAGGAATATTGTCAATGCAGACAGTTACGTGCGAAATGGAAATTGGAAATTTGGATGGACACCTGATCTCTTTCTTGGGTACGATGTACATGGAAGTACTTTAGGAATAATTGGTCTTGGAGAAATTGGGACACTTGTAGCAAAGCGTGCAAGAGGATTTGATATGGAACTAATTTACTATAGTAAAACTCGCAAACGTAAAATAGAATCAGAGCTGGATATAACTTATGTCCCACTAGAGGAATTGCTAAAACGTAGTGATTTTGTTTCTATTCATTTATCGCTAAACAAGGATAGTTTTCATATGATAGATGAATCCAAATTTAAATTAATGAAAAAAACTGCTTTTATAATAAATACTTCGAGGGGTAAAGTGATAAACGAACACGATTTGATTAGTGCTCTAAGAAATAAAGTTATAGCGGGCGCTGCTTTAGATGTCTATGAAATTGAACCTATTTTCAGATCCAATCCATTAACTCAATTCTCACAAACTATATTGTTACCACATATTGGAAGTGCTACGTTTATAACACGATCTAAGATGTCAGAAGTTGCAGCGAACAATATTGTAAACTTTTTTAATAGCAAAGGAATTGTACATAAAGTAAATTAAATTTAATAAATGGATCTTGAAACATATTACAATGTTGAAAGAAAATTGTTTTGTAGATATAAATCAAGTTGTAAGTAAATTAATTAGATTGAACTAAATTCAACTTTACATTGATACGAACATAAATAATAATTTTGTTACCATATTGTTAGAGAATGAATATTAAAAAGTATTTCTTAATACATTGAAGAGGATGTCTTTATCTGTGAGAATCCTTATGTTTTCTATAATCTATTTTCTTTTCATGATCTTCTCTAACGTGATGAAGTCTGTCTTTTTCATGAATAAATTCCTTGCCACATTCACGACATTTTAAAATTTGATGATGGTGAATTTGTCTCATATGAAGGATCAATTCCTCATGTGTCTTGAATTTCAAGTGATCGATTTTGCAGATAAATTTTGTATGATGAATTAATTCCAGACTGTTAGTAAAATTTTCGAATATTGTACCACCTTTTATATCGTGTGCGTTTCTTATATGTCTCTTTAATTTTTCGTTGTCATCGAATTTCGTATTACAATATTTACAGGTCGTAAGTTTAGGCTTATTATCAGTTTCATTGCGTCCGAACCATTTCATAAATAATTCACAAGGTAATCCCTCATTAAAGTTACGCTGACTTTCTTAAAAAGACACTGACCAGTTTTAAAATATAAAAATAATGTGGGTTCCTTGATTATAATAATAAGTATACATTTTTTTATAGCAGTTCAGCCTTATTTTTCAATTATGACAAAACAAAATTCTATAAAGATGTCAATAATAGCAATTATTACCACATTCACATTATATTTGTTGATTCACTCATACAATGTCAATGAGCATGAGCACGATTTGTATGCTCAATTATCCACACTTGATAACAAAACATTGTTTGTTACAGGTTCGGCCACAACTGAGACAAAACCTGATAAAGTTATAGTATCACTAGGTGTGGAAACAACCAATACTAAGGCAAAAGCAGCACTAGCCGCAAATTCTGAATTGATGAATAAGATCATCAATGCTCTAAAAACAGCAGGCGTTAAAGAGAATGAAACCAGTACATCATCATTCACTATCACTCCAAATCGTAATTATTCTACAGATAATAACCAAGGCAAATTGATTGGATTTACTGTTAGCAATTCTATACAGATAGACAGCAGCAACGTAAATGACACATCAGAATGGATTGATATTGCAGTTTCATCTGGTGCCAATAATGTAAATAGCATCTATTTTAGTCTCTCAGATAAGAAACTTGATGAAATTAAGAAGGAATTATTGATAGATGCTATCGAAGATGCAAAAGAAAAGGCAAATATTGCTGCTTCAGCACTGGGACACAAAATAGTAGGAATAAGGACAGCAAATATTGATCAAGTAACACCATTCTTTCCCGGACCAGTACCATATGCCACCGAATCACTAAAAAATGAAGCGTTTGCACCATCAACTCCAATACTGACGGGAGAGCAACAAATATCTTTGAACGTTGAAATTGTTTTTCTCATGGATAAATGAATTTATCATATTTGTTGGGAGTTACATTTGACAAAAACAATAAAGGAAGATGGGATTTAAGCCTAAACATATATACAATACTTCACAACTTTTAACTTAATCAAGGATGTCATACTATAAAGCACCACGTTTTCCCTCACGTTTTCCCAGTGGTAATAAAATTAAAATCGCTGCGGCAGTTATTACAGTAATCATAATTATAGTAATATTGGCTGAATCAATAGTGATTGTTGAAGCAGGTCATCGTGGAGTTGTCCTTTATCTAGGAGCGGTTGAAAATAAGGTATTAGGAGAAGGTGTACATTTCATTACGCCTTTTGTAGAACAGGTCGTTCAAATGGAGGTAAGAACTCAAAAATTCCAGGCAGAGGCAACTGCGGCTTCAAACGATTTGCAAGAAGTACAGACTGTTATTGCATTAAACTACAGAATTGATCCGGCTGAGACAAACAAGATCTATCAAGTATTAGGAGTTAACTATGCAGACCGTGTAATATCCCCCACTATACAAGAATCGGTAAAAGCTAGCGTAGCCAAATTTAATGCTGAAGAGTTAATCACAAAGAGAGAAACGGCAAAAAGTGTTATTGCTGATGCCATTAGAAGTACGCTTTCTTCAAATGGTATTCAAACACAAAATGTTTTCATCACTGATTTTCAATTCTCCGAGGCTTTTGCTACGCAGATAGAACAAAAAGTAGTAGCATTTCAAAAATTCCTTACTGAACAAAATAATCTAAGGGCAGTAGAAGTAGTTGCAAATCAAACCGTAGCACAGGCTGAAGGACAAGCTAGATCAACAGCTGCTAGGGCAAGTGGTGAATCAGAGGCAATAAGGACTATCACTGAACAGCTAAGACAAAGCCCAGAGTACCTACAGTGGCAGGCCATCACAAAATGGAATGGGCAAATGCCATACGCACTCGGTAGCAGTGGATTTCCATTTTTCCAACTTCCCTTACCAGGAACACAAAATCAAACGCAACAAACGCAAACACAATAATTCAAATTTTTTTGCAATATCATATTTTTAAAAAGACTGCTCAAACACAACTTAGCTCAAATTTCTAATATTTTCTTGAAAAATAAACAAAAAATCAAAATTTATTACACAGTTCATTAGTCCCAATCAATTTTGGAATCTGCCGAAAATGACAACAATGCTACGCTATCATTGAAAGGAAATATAACAAAAGAGGATCTATTTCTCTGGAGGGCAAAGAACTCTTCGAGATGGTGAGATTGATGAGCGATGGGACGGTGTACGTAAATGTTCACACGGACGAATTTCAAGATGGAGCAATCCGTGGTCGAATAGCATCAGGCTTACCAGAAATGGAAAGTAATGCAACTTCATCAGTAGTATCCAATACAACTTCAGGTCAAGTATAGAAACGAGCGAATGACCGTACCTTTCTTTTTTTTGCTTTGATCTTTTGAGGTTTACTTTAATCGTTATGAAGAGAACATTTAGCCAACTAAGCGATATTTAATGACTTCAAATTTTCGTATGATTGCCTAAGTTTTAGATATAGATCCTTCATTGCTGGTTCCAACAATGCAAAAGAGAGGTAGAAATCTTCAGCCTCACGCAAATATCTTTTGATTTTGTTATTCACTATATTTCCGTCTAAGTTTGACATATTACTGATGAATTTCATATTATTTTCTCTATCTACCAATTTTATGACCTTCATATCATAGTCAGCAGAGCTTAATCCTTTACAGTAGTCATGAAATCTTGCCAATTGCCTTTGCTGATCATTTTCTCCAGAGTAGTTTTCAAGAGGTTTTATCTTTAAATCCATACAAATCTCGTAGACTCTAATACCAAATCTATACTTGAGATATGCATCAAAACCATATTCTTTTGTTTTATATAAATCAAGTATCCTGTCATTGTCCTCCATCACATCGTGTAATATCGACGAAGCTATTTCTACACCAGTTATATTACGATTAACAGTGAGATAGTGTTGAACTACATCCCTTGTAACAGGCCAGATATGTGTTTCAAGAAATGGTGATTGATTATCCTCCCGTTTTATCCCGTCATGAACCTCGGTCGATACATCCATTGCTTTAGCAACATAATCATCAATCGTTATTCCACTTCGAATAAGGAAATTTTCTAGCTCTTTCCTCTTGAGAAAGTCCTGATTCTTCATGTACCTATATTTAACACGTGCACAACAAAAGGATTTCTTATTCCAGGAAATTATTGATGAGATCCAATTTATGTCAATTTGTCATACTAGATATCATAGGTATTTGGCAGCTGATGCATCTTATTTCTTGTTCATAGTATCTATTGCCCGCTTTTTTTCCTCATTTAATTCATCAAGTGAAACACTATTAGCCAAAATAATAGTATCTTGACCTTCGTCATTATCGCGTTCAGTAAATATCGCTGCATATTCAGTTGATGATAGAACTCTGATGACAGAATCGTCTTCGGGTAGCTTTAATTCCAACTCTCTAAGGGGTATAACAGAACCGTAATTATCAATATCAAGTTCGACAACTTTGATTTTATTTCCTTCTATTATCTTGTCCACCTTTACTAACAAGATGCACCGATATAACATACGTAATCCAACTACTTAGGTATTTTCACTAATTATAGTCAAAAGTTGAACAAAAAGTGTTCATAGGATATCTTTCAGAGTAAGTTCCAACTACCGTATAATGGTATTTTGAAGTATCTCTAATATTGTAATTTGGTAACTAATATGATGCAGGATTAAAATCGATGTTCCAA
>DASUQJ010000071.1:0-3309 GCA_036280615.1 Nitrososphaeraceae archaeon | reverse complement strand
ATTGTTGATCATATTTCTAACCCGGCTAGAATTATCATTGGAAAAGTTACTGATTATTCAAATTTTCTAGAGATTTATACGAATTTGACCGAATACTCAAATATCTGTTTAATAATAATTGCATTATAATAGTTAATAATTATATTAATTAATTAAAAATTGCATAAATAACCATGAAATATTATGAAAATCACATTTTATTACATCGGCAGAAACATTTATTAATATTTTTTTACGTTATATCATAAAAAGATGCTGATGGAGAACTTCCATATCTATTTCAATCGATAGGAAGCAAGACTCCATTCCATCTTCATAGAAGGTTAAAATCTATATAAAACAATTTTTTATGATTGGTAAGTGGATAAACTAGAAAAATTAATTGAGATGCAAAGAGACCTAGCCACCAAGTTAGCATCATCAAGATATCCTTCTAAGACTGAAGAAAGAATTTCATTTCTCTGCACTGCAATTACACACGAAGCTATTGAACTTCAAAGATTGACAAATTGGAAATGGTGGAAAAATCCCACCAAATTCGACTCTGAAGAGGCAAAAGAAGAGCTCATAGATATTTGGCATTTTGTACTTCAGGCAACTATCGAATTACACATGACGCCTGATGATATAGTCGAGTATTATTCTAAAAAGAATAAGATAAACAAGAAAAGGAAAAAGATGCACTATTGAATTATTCCGTCTACGTAGGACTTTATGCAATTCAGATCCATCTCCTCGATTAAGTTATGAATAGTAACACGACCTCTAAAAGTCTCCACATCCTCGAAGGACGAAACCAAATGAGGACAAGGGCTTTTTGATTTGATGATTTTACGTTCTCTTGTGACTCCATTCTCCGATAGTGCAATTATTGAATCACCAGCTCTATGGCCGTAGCCATCTTTGCCACATACGACCAAATGTCTAAGTTCCTTGTTTGCAATACAATATTTGATGATTTTATCAATTCCTTTGTTTTCCGACAATAGTCTACCCACTATAGCAACATTATTCATCAACCTAGTATCGTTTGATATTTCTGTTAATAATTTGATACTGGATAGGGTACATATTGCAATCTTACTTCCATTTCCCTTATAGTACTCCTGTTTGATTGGAATTAGGAATTTGCATATTTCTCCAATGCAATTTTCAATTTTCTTGTAAATCAAGATCAAATCGTTACCGAAATGAACCCTTATCCTATAATCCCCCAACTAACCTTAGTTTTGGGAATCACTTCAATGAATGGCGCGTCTCCTTCTTTCCATGGATCATTCTTCACCCAGTCGAATTTATTATAAAACATATCATACAAATTTTTAAATTTTCTGCCTTCGTGTATAAATGTGGTTATACCTCGTGTAACTACTGCCTTGTTCTTGTTATTCTCGGTTGTGTCTACAACCAAGCATATTCTATTGTTTTTATTCAGATTAGCATATTTCAGGGTGTTGTAGTCTGTGGCAAAATAGAATTTTCCCTTATCAAAAATATATGAAACGGGAGTTACATGTGGCAGGTTGTTATTGCATGTTGCAATTCTACAAATTTCATTCGAGCGGAGAAATTTAATTTCGCCTTTCCTAAATGTTACGCCTTTCATATTTATAACCCATAATAAATGCAATTTATTTTCTTTTAGAATCGGTGGATAATTTGTAAGTATTAATGGACTCGAGTAATCAACCAATGAAACAATTTGAATAATATGTAAGTAGCCAAATGATATAAAATGTCATTGTGGTGATTATGGATGGAAAAAGAGAGCTCATCAAATGATGGGATAGTGATTGTGTACACAGGAAATGGAAAAGGTAAGACGACGGCGTCGCTCGGAGTAGCGCTGAGAGCCGTAGGTCATGGACTCAGAGTATGTATGGTTCAATTCATCAAGGGGGAATGGCATTATGGAGAGCTCAATAGTATTAAGAAACTAGAACCAGATTTTGAATTGATAGTCGCAGGTAAAGGTTTTATAGGAATTATTGATGATGACCATGCCTTTGAGGAACATGTAAGGGCAGCAAAAACCGCATTGGATATTGTGGAACAAAAAATTTCACTTGATAGCTTTGATATTATTATCTTGGATGAAATAAATTATGCATTACATCTGGGAGTGTTACAGTTAGCCGATGTCATGAAAATCCTCCAAAATCGTCCAAAACATCTGTCGCTAATTCTAACAGGAAATCATGCCTGTGAAGAAATCATCACGTTAGCAGATCTGGTTACTGAAATGAAAGAAATAAAACATCCTTACAAAAAAGGAATAAAGGCCAAAAGGGGTATTGATTTTTGAAAAAATCATATTATAAGCAAACTTAAAGTATAGTACCAAGGTGCGTATTTTCTAAATGGTCACTGATATCAAACAACTTCCTGAGGCCGGTGATTTGGTAATTGCGACGGTAAAGGAAGTTACGGGTCATGGAGCTTACGTGTCTTTAGATGAATATCAAGAGTTGACCGCATTTCTGCATGTGTCTGAAATAGCAACAGGATGGATTAGGAATATAGAGAGATACGTAAGACCAAAACAAAAGACTGTTCTTAAGGTTATTAGGGTAGACAAATCGAGGGTAGAGGTTGATCTTTCTCTAAAGCAGGTATCACGGGAAGAAAGGAAATCTAAACTCATAGAAGTAAAGAAGAGCGAAAAGGCTTCCGCCTTTATGCAAATGATTAAAACTAAAACTGGCATGAGTGAGGAGAAGATTAAGGAACTTCAGGATGTGGTATTGCAAAAATTTGATTATCTGTATGATATGTTTGAGGCCGTAGCGTTTAAGGGGATTGACTCTATAAAGTCGCTTGATATTACTGATGAGGTCAGAGCAGCAATAGCAGAAGAAAGTAAGAAGATCCAGATTCCCAGCGTAGAGATTAGAGGAGTGATAGAACTTAACATAAATGAACCACAAGGAGTCGAGATTATTAAAAATGTCCTATCCTCGGCACAACTTGACAAGAATAATACTTCAGTTGAAATTTCGTATATAGCAGCTCCGAGATATCGGATAATTGCTAAAGCAGAGAATTACAAGATCGCTGAAAAGACATTGAATAATGCTATTGAGAAAATTTCTAACTCAGTAGGGAAAAAGGTAGCACTGTTTAATTATATCAGAGAAGATTCTAAAAAAAATAGACGATAAGCATTTATGAAACATCTATTACGAAAGTGTGAATTTTGCAAGACTTATACTCTTAAAGAGAAATGTACTAATTGCAATAATCGGACTCTTGATCCACATCCGCCAAAATTTTCTTTGGAAGACAAATACATTAGATACAGAATTAAGG
>DASUQJ010000070.1:0-5196 GCA_036280615.1 Nitrososphaeraceae archaeon | reverse complement strand
GGTAAGGCCATCATTATCTTTGTGTATTTTAAAATAACCAAAGTTGTAGATACCTCCTTCAAGATACAAAATGGAGGGTTTAAAGGTCGTGTCTAATGGGGGTAGTGGTATTTGAGGTATGCCATAACGAATTGCACTCAAGGGACCGCAGATAATCTCATAAACATTTACTGAATCCCCATCTCCATTAACATCAGCATCATACTTCAATATGGCCGGGAAATGTGCATCAGTAGTTATGAAGATTACATTCTTGATGTCCTGATCATCTATGAACTTCATAAGATCCTTAAGTTCTCTTTCAAATCCAGTCTGCGAAGAGAAGTCCGTATCGGCTCCATTTGCCCACCCGTCTCTTCCAAACACAGATGCGTTTGCACCAGTTGGAATCGACATTGGTACGTCATTGCTTATTATCTTCCATGTGGCATTGGAAATTGCTAGTGTATCCTTTAACCATGACAGCTGATCCCTACCAAGCAAGGTCTTATTATTCTGTTCTGTGTCTGGTAAATCATTTCGATCTCTGTACGACCTTGCATCTAATATTAGGAGATCCAAGTCCCTACCCCACTGAAACGATCTATAGATTCTATCAGGCTCATATTGGTTCCTTTCTAAAGGGGAGAAATTAAAGAAGGCTGAAGTACCCGCTTGTACAAGGTTTTGGTATCCTGTCCTGTTCTTATTTTGGGAATTCCAGTAAGACCATTGAGATCCGAAATCATTTATGACCTCGTGGTCATCCCATTGGCTGTACATGGAGGTATTGCGTAGAAATCCTTGTAAATAAGAATCTCCCTTATTGTAAAGCCAATGTTTCATATAGATATCATGGACCTGAACCAGATTATTCCAGTCGACCGTTGAATCTGCAATTCCGGGGAAGTTTCCCGGAATATTCTGAAGACCATCTGGCCGTTCTTTAGGACAATCGTTAATTGCATAGATCATATCGCCATTATGTATGTAAAAATCTGGCAATAGCGATTTCATTTTTTCAAATATCATATACCCGTTATTTACTTCACGGCAGAACTTTTGACCACCAACATCTGCCCCTAGTATGAAACTTAATGAATTTCCGCTGGACGAAGGACTTGGTGCTGTTCTAAAGCTCCCCACAATTGACGAACTATTGGTACGATTATCATTGCTAGAAAACCAGACTTTATAGAAATATTTTGTATTTGAGTGTAGTTCATCTATCTTTATTTTTCCTGCATAATCCGTGCTATTATTTACTGCTTTAATTTTTAAATTAGGATGAGAAAAAGCTGAATTATCGTCATATATTAAATGCATAAGAGAGTCATTATTAGCCCTTGACCAAATCACGGCACTGTTATATCTGACATCTCCACTGGATACACCCTCTTTAATATTCAGAACAGGATTGGAATTATTTGTAGTCGTTTGAGCGTTGAGTGGTGATGATGGTATACTACTAATAATCCCAAAAAGTAGCATAGACAAAATTATTGATGAAGATATTCTATTTAGCGAGCATTTCAATCTATTACCCATTTTATATCATAAAAAGAAAGGAGCGACGTAATATGAAAATATTTCTCTAATTTAGTAAAAGAATATACTTATAACGTTGAAGATATCAAGCGCTTCACTAATTCATTTTCAATCAAGATTTATAGTTCAATCATGAACAGATGTTCTTAAGTACATAGTGGGGGCGTCGATAGCTACAGTGTTATCAGTTCTAAAAGTGGATTCTAAGTATTAGAAAAAGCAAGTTAGCACGAAGGTTTTTCATTTTCTAATCAAAGTGGAGTTGTCGGACTACTCATGAATCAAATATAACAAATTTTAGGTTTGCAAATATAGAATAAAGACTTATCGCATAATAAGTATTCAGAGGATAAGCAATTCTCATATTTAAGTAAGAATCAAGTTAATTCTCCGTCTCGAAAACAGAAAATCTGGAAAAACCGACTGGTGGAGGGCACCGTTTGTTTCTTGTTCATCCAAACTCCCCTCGCACCTTCTCGGTCTCTTCTACTAAAATATTTGAGGTCTCAACTTTATCTGAGGTTCTTCCAGTTCTTCAGGCCATTTGAAGTCGTCGGGATTCGATTGAATATTTAATCAAAGCTTTTTCTTAAATTCTAAATTGTAAGTCGGTTCTATTGTTACTAATATAGCTACAAGTTTACAGTATATTAATTCAATTATTAATTACTTCTTGAGAAGGATTAGATATAAATTAGTCCTAGAAAAGGACCTGTCCTAAAGAAAATGGGAAGCTAAATAAGCGAATGAAAAATGGAATATTTCGTAGATTGAGATCATCAGTACCTGATTTATCTCTAATTATCGCAACCTTATAAGCACTGAATACTTTAATAGTATATTGCAGTAAGGAACCCATGTCTACTAATACCGTTCATTTACATCGTGTACTTACAGCGAAGCCAGAAAAAATTTATCGTGCTTTTCTTGACCGTGATGCCATGGCTAAATGGTTACCACCCAATGGTTATACTTGTAGCGTTCATCACATGGACGCAAAGGTAGGAGGAACCTACAAGATGTCTTTTACGAACTTTACCACTCAAAAGAGCATGTCATTTGGTGGAGAATACCGTGAGCTGGTTGAAAACGAACGCTTACGTTATACGGATAATTTTGATGACCCAAATTTATCTGGTGAAATTCAAGTAACTGTAACCTTGAAGAAGGTTTCACTAGGAACAGAAGTGACCATTGTACAAGAAGGTTTGCCCACTGTCATTCCTCTTGAAGCGTGCTATGTGGGCTGGCAGCAATCATTGAATAATCTTGCGAAACTAGTTGAACCAGAAATCCCAGAGTAAAGTTAGATTTTCTATAACGATTCATTAGATCCTCTGAGCTTATCTTTGAAGAGTTAATACAATTGAATAAAAAAGTTGGGTAGTAACTTAGAATAAAGTACTCTTCAGTCTACTTCTCTACTGTTAACAGTTTTTCTATTGTACCAAATATTGGTGTTTTACCAAAGTGGTTTTGTATCTTGGTTGGATCTACCCATATACTTACAGCATTGTTTTCCATCGCTTTTATGCTGAGTGGGACATCATTTACTGGTCCTTGTCTCATGGTTATGGTAGCAGTTCCATTAAATACTGTCGTCGAGTTATTTGGCATTGACATATCTGTAAGTGTAAAGTTATAGATTCTGTGATCATGCATAGCAGATCCATTTGTCATTACCATATTAAATTTGGAATTCAATGTTGCATTTGGAAGACTGCCCGTTGCGACTCCATCTTGTGTTTTATTATTCATTGTTAGACTGCCTTTGTAAAGACCTGAAACTATCCATAAAGGATTACCATTTTCATCATTTTGTAAACTCGCGATGGTCCCAAATGCATAAGATCCTGGCTTCATCATCATTTTGTCATGGTGAGAATATCCTTGTTTTTGTTGCGAATCTTGATACGCCATGACGCTGTTTTGTATCGCTGCTGACATCAGCAAGGCTGCAAAGGCAATGAATAATACTGACAGTAGTTTTGTTTGCATCATTGTAGTTAGTGACTAGCTAAACTTCATTTTAAAGTTATCATATCAAAACATAAACATAACAAGAAGAATGAGCATTAAAGTCGATTTACATTGTAACACGAAAAACTACTTGATACATTTAGCAGACTTTTGTTAAATTATGAACCAGCGCAAAATCTCATTCTTATTTCGTTAGGTACATCACGGAATTCCATACCGCTTTTATTTCATATCCCTGATTTACATAATAAATGATTGATGGTATTTCTTGATCACAATTCATTTTTATTATTACTATGTGTTCGTCATGATAAGGTACACAATCTGTTTGTAATGGATCAAATTGTCGTGGATCAAATTCGGATGTTTGACCGTGTGCAATATTTTCGGCCCTACCTGTCAATAAACCTATTAGTAGAACAAACAACGAACCTATGAATATCCCCAAGTGCACTTCTTATTGTCCTCTACTGGTGCTAATATGATCTTATTATCCATTGCTGTCGTTTGCAATATGAATATTGTTCGAATATAATTTCTAGAAGATTACTGCTTAATGGTTATAGCCTTGGTAGAAACCAAGAATTCAGTGGTTAGAAAATCTGTAAAGTCCAGTCAGTCTAAGCATGCACAAGGACTCATCTCTTTGATGAATATAGTAATTGTTGTTTACTATGCACGAGATATAGGGTTATTTTAGAAAATGGTTGAGATTGGTTTAGCCGAGTATTTCGGCATGGGTGAAGCGATAGGAATAATTCTCACAATGCTTGTTGTTCTGTATTTTTCCAGGAAACAAATGGAGGCTCTATCTGTGGATATAGAAACCAAGATTCTGAGTGATTTGGATTTAAGAATTCGTGAAATTACCCGCCTGATGATTGACCGACCAGAACTTATAAAGGTAGTAAGCAAAGATGAATCAAATTGGTCATCTGATGTTGCATATTCTTATCATATATTATTCACCTTCGCACACGTTCTTCATATGCGCAAAAGAAACGTCCTAAGTGACAATGAATGGACTGGATGGTTAAGATGGATGAAGAGCGCTTTTGACCAAGGAGCGATAAAGGACATTTGGAAAGGTAAAATAGAAATGGAAAAGTGGTTTGATCCTGCTTTTCAAGAATTCATTGACAAAGACTTAATTCCTCTGAGTAACAAATAATTCTCATGTTCGCACATCCATCCCAACGAGCTGTAGAATAAATAGCACTTAAGACATTATGTTACTAATGCCAATATCAATTGATGATAACTTTTAAAAGGTAACATTATAAGGTAACATTATTGATGGAACTTTCAAGATCTTCCTTGACTTCTTAAGGTCGCATATTATGGCTACTATTAGGTAAGAGTTTAACGATTCATTTCATTTCATTTTACTTAGTCACTTTCAATGACTTTAGACGAACCTTTAATCTGGGATTTTATAATGTAACGGTGACAATGCTCTCCAGGCCTGCAATGACATAGGAGGGTTATAATTTCTCCTTTCTCAGAACGTTCGCGCAGCTCCTCAATATTAGCAACTGCTTCACTCCCTTTCATCGGTGGAAGGAATTTGGATAGATATCTTTTCCAATCCTCTTCGGTCCTTTTGCTGTCTAACCATTTTTTCAGGGTATCTTCTTCTGGAGATAATTCCTTATACCATTCATGGAAATGCCCTTTCCTTATACCCCT
>DASUQJ010000069.1:0-6081 GCA_036280615.1 Nitrososphaeraceae archaeon | reverse complement strand
TGGCATCTGATCATAAACCATCCTTAACCTTGGAGCCATCTTTCTTGTTACAGTGCCTTGAACAACAATCAAATCACATTGTCGTAATGAACCAAATGCCTCAATTATTCCAAATCTTTCAACATCGTATCTGGGACCTGAGGCAGCACCAAATTCTACACTGCAGCAAGCAGTTTCTAAATGGACTGGCCAAAGTGACCAAATTCTTCCCCAATTAATTGCATATCCTAATGGAAGGTCCAACGCTCTTGTAAGAACGTCCCCAAGTTTTCCAACCAGGATATTAAAATTAGTCGGATTTACTAGATCTTTGATCAATTACTGAATCCCAGCCTCCAATTCAAGTATATCTTGTATTAAGTATTCGTCCTATATTATCTATTCCAGTCGAAAACTAAGTAACGTTGAATTAAATTTCTATTCTAGAAACATGAAGTCGTCTACATTGACTAAAAGGTATGTTCTATTGAAGAAAAGAGCTCAGTGACTCATCAGGATATAATTAATTCACTGGATTATGAATAATGAGAACATCTGACTTCGTTTATTGTACCTTTTGACTCTTCAAACTCCGTTAACATTATTCTGTGAGACTTGGATCAGCCCAAAAAATTTAAAGAATAGCTCATTTTCAAGAATTGCAAACCTTTTTTATTTCTTATCATTTCTATGAATAATAAACGAACTTTATTTCCGTTACTAAACATTTATTGTGCTTTTTCTACCCTAAAATCAATGTTTAAATAGAAATTTGATGAACTTGAGTCGTCATCTATTTTTCTGATAGTAGATGACCACTTCCAATTGGCTGGTACCCACTTCTTGTGACATTAGGCACCAGCCAATTACTAATAAATTTTTAGGGTTAGCATGAAAACTTGCTTTCTCTTTTTATCATTCCTTATTGGCTTTCTTAAGATCTCTGTCAAGCTTCGCGACTTGTCTAACGCTATCAATTTGGATGTCATCACTCCCTGTTATGAAACTGCTTAAGGTTGGAGTGGCTTCCCTACCGATACTCAGCGCTTTCTTTCCTTTTCTTAGAATAGAGATACTCAAACCTTTATTATTTAAAATCTCACCTAATTTTCTGGCTGTTTTTAGCTTTTCAAATATTCCAATGTCGTTATTCTCTAGTTCCGTTATATTGAAAATTGTGGGGTCTATTATATCAACAGACAATTTATCTCCTTCAAAGTCAAATGCAACAGCGGGTTTTTGTTTCACTTTTATGCTGATTTTTCCGCTTGCCCCCTTCACAATGTTGACTATTTCATCTAATATCATCGATACGTCGTTTTCGAAATTGTTTTCAGTCAATACTGCAAGACCCAGCTAAACAAATTTACTTCATTGTCTTTGTTGTGTCATGAAGCTGAGTAGATATTATAAATTTGCCATTAATTTTCCATTTTGCACTACCAAGTTCTTTACCTTCAGGTCCAGTTGCCTTTGGTATATCAATTTCTAAATTCTCAAAGTCATATGTAACTTCCATATCCTTACCCGTTAACTTGTCGACAATATCTTTGACAACATCAGACCAATTTGAGATGCTATGATCATCATTTTTATCTTTATTTAATACTTCTGAAGCTTCTTGTTTTACATTTTCCATATAAAGTCTTACTCGACATTTTATTTAACGCTTGCAGTAATGCTATAGAATATCTTAAACCTTCGTTTCTATGTCCTGAGTATTCTTAATATTTAGTATACCGTTAGACTAGTTTAATCTAAAATTTAGTACAAAAGAAAATTATCCTTTCAAAGGTAACGTAACTACAAAAGTGGCTCCTTTTGAATTAGGGTTATTATAAGCTTCTATCTTACCATGATGCGCTTCGATAATATTCCTCGAAATATATAGTCCTAGACCAAGACCTTTCTCGGACTTTGCCTTAAACTTTGTAAATAAATGAGGGATTATTTCTGGATCTATACCAGGACCGCTATCCTTAATCATAACAACGGCCTGATTTGTTTTTTCTTTCTGTTTTGCAGTTATAATGATAGTGCCTTGATTTGTAAATTTCAACGCGTTACTTAGCAAGTTTGCAAATACCTGAAATATTTTTTCTTTGTCTGCCGTAATATTGATTTTTCCGATCGGTTTGAACTCTATTCCAACTTGGTTGGCTCTTCGTAATTCTAATTGTTGACTAATATCTTTAATTACATTATCGATTTTTATGTTTAAATCAAAAATTGTCTTGTTAAGTTTCATCGTCTGAGATTCGATTCTAGCAATACTAAGCATGTTTGTTACAAGTGAATACAGTCTCTCAGCGTTTCTCGATATTGCCTCCTCGTATTGTTTGTTCCTTTCTGGGAGAACTTTGAGCATCTCCGAATAACCTACAATCGATTGAGAAGGAGTCCTTAATTCGTGAGCAGCAAGATTAATAAATTCCTTCTCCATTGCGTCATGTTCCTCGAGTTTTTGGTAGGAGTATAGGAGATTTTTGTTTGCCTCCCTTAATGATTCGTACAAATCAGCCTGTCTCCAAATAGTATCAAAAATAAAATTATAAGACTCGGTACGTGATTTGCTAGTATGGAAAGTGGCATATCCAACAGCTTCTATGAAATTATCTTTATTATCGTCTTTTACGTCTATAATGAATACCGATTTTTTATCTACTATCAAAAACGTAGTCTTTATTTTATGGGTCTGAGTAACGGCTGGAACTATTGATTTTATTCTAAATCTAAAATTCTTACCAAGTGATTTAGTGTGCAGAAAATCATCTTGTATTTTATCGTTCTCGTATGTAGGAATTACCAAATTGACATTAACGTTCCTTTTTTCTGAAGCATGAATTAACATAGATATTATTCCTCCTCTGTAATTTCTTTGCAGTGCCTTTGGTGTTGCTATTATCAGAGAGATTTCAGAGTTTGCAGAGTTAATGAGATTCAAATAAGTCCTACGAATTTCGTAAGGATCGGACAAGACTTTAACTTCTTCCGGATCCACTCCCACCTCTATGCTCGACATCTTATCATGTTGAACGATAGCGTTATTCCACAGAATTTCAAAGATGTAATTCTGCTGCTCCACCATGCCAGGGTCGTCATTATAAATTTGATTTGATAAAAAATTATTTCCCGAGGACTGCCCAAAATACTCTTTATCAGTAACTAAAAAATTTCCAACAATCATGTCTAAATGACGGACTTCAGCAAACTTCATTAATTCTTTAGATGAACTCAAATTGTCCTTTGTAATTTCTGTTATGTATCTAATTTTTATCCCCTTGAGCTTTGCTTGCTGTAATGCTTTTCTAATTCGTCCAATAAGTGTGAAATCTGGTAATGCAGAATCGCCGCAGATATTCAAGTTTTTTTCTGCATTTGAGATAATATCAGGAATGATGTCTGACTGCTTTCTGTTAGTAATGATCTGGGCCTTTTCACGGTACGGTGAAGACATCCGGTACTTGTTGATCATAATAAGATTTAAACCAATGCTGTTTAGTGAAGACCGCTGTAAATATTTGAAAATCTAAGTTAGAACTGCCAGTCATTTGTTATCATTTGAAAAAGCCAGATTAAACGTGTCTGTTGACAACGGAAACTAGATTTTTATTTATGTATACATAATCTGATAGAATGGCCGATACATTGATAATTTATGAGATTGTCGTAGCGAGTTTTGTTTTCTTGACTGGTTTGCTATTCTCTATCCGACGTAAGTATTATAAAATGAGGTCAGCTAGGAATACTGCAGTGGCGAAAACAAATATTAGCTGGATGAAATCCGGATTCTAAATTAATTATCGATGCCGGAAGGACTATAATTCTCATTTTTCAAGTCTTGAACTTTAATTTTTAATTTTTATTACTCAGTTATTCCTTAAGTATATTGGGCTCTTGCAGTATGTCGGATGTTTTACGCTTAATATGATACGTATTGATTTTAATTTAGTCTTCATTTACTATTAGCTGATTTGTTTACTGACTTTGATTCTTTCTCCGAAATTTCTCTCCCTATTACTATCCAACGTTTCTTTATGAAGAACAAGACAAAACCAACTACCATAAAAGCCATCGTTGCCAATACAACCAAAAAGCCTAGTGGCATTTCTGTGATATTTTTTAGATCTATACCATTCATACCATATATTGCTGCAATTAAGGCAAGTGGAAGTAATATTACTGTAAATATGGTAAGGACTCTCATAGTTTCATTAATTTGGAGCGATACTTTTGCAACATATAATTCTCTAATAGAGTTAATAGTACCTTCATATGACTCAACAAAATCAATCAATTGCGATATATCATCATAGACCATTTCTATATATTTCACATCCTCTTTGTCCTTCTCCGTGTGCAGGAGAAAATTAATTATGTTCCTCACGTGCCAAAATTGTCTGCGCAACATAATTACTTGCCTAGATAGGATATCGATACTATCGAATATAGCCGGGAAGGGACGTACAAAAGATCTTCTTTGATACTCATTTACTGACAGTTCTAACGCCGTCAAAAGTTGTTCATATTTACGAACAAGTCCAGCCAATATATTATAATATAGAGCGTCTATGCGTCTCTGCTTTATGGTTTCGTTCTGTATGTTAAATAATCTTTCTCCAATTTGTTTAAGGTTAACCTCGTTAGAATGGATTGTTACTAACCAATTTTTTCCAAGGAAAAAATAAACGGCTTCTATAAGCAAAGTTTCTGGATCCTTGTTTTTCATATCTACTACGACTGTAAACGTATGGCTATCTAGTTGACGAATTTCTGGCTTTTTTGATTTATTAATACAGGTTTGAATAGCATCCTGATTTAAGCTAAAATTCCGAGATAAATTCTGGAGTTCCTTCTCATCCGGATCTATGACATCCACCCAGACGCTAAATCCTTCTTTTAAATCTTCAATAGAACCATCTACTTTCACCTGGTCCTTATTGTAAGAAAGTATAGTACTCAATTCAAATCTGCGTATTTAATATCATTAACAAAATATAAAAATTGCTAACGGGAAAACATACGTGATTAAATATCGGTGTTATAAGTATGAGATCTCAAACTCTTATAAAAAGACCTTTCGAAAAAATAGATTGTTTACTTCTATTGTCCAAACGGACTCACTAACTCGGTAGGTTCATTTGGAAAAATCAATACAGTACCTTTTTGTGCACCGCCAAAAGCTTCATTTCCTACGGGTGCCTTGAGATCTAGTGTTTTTGAGCAAACACAAAATTTCCTATAGAGAAAGTTCCTGCTATTAAAAGGAAGCCAAACATCCCTATTAACAAGAAATTCGTATTTGTGAAGGATTTCATGAAATAAACCTGGTGCTACAAAGTTTATATTTTCATGTGCAAGTTCCTTCTTTTAGTACTGGAATAAACAATCAGGGCAGTTGTAGAATGTTTTGAATAAAATTGCCGTCATAGACAAGACTGCCTTTTGCCATCCGATTGTCTTGAATGCTTATAACAAATGTTGAACCATATAATCTCATGAGCAACATAACAAACTGGGACGAGATCGTAAAGAAAGAGGCACGAGGTATAAATGACTATGACTTGGGTGAAGTGCACGAGGTAGATCCAGAAATTGTCGTTACAAAAAAAGGACTTGTAGACAAAGACAAATTTTATCTCCCAAAAAGTCTAGTGGAACGATACGATGGCCATAAAGTTTACTTCTCTATTACAAAGGAAGACGCCCAAAATTATAGGAAAGACTAATTCTAGCTTAGGATCCATAACTTTTTTTATCTTGATAGGAGGATAAAACATGCACGATAGAGTATATCACCATAACATATAAACAATATTTCTCCCCTATTCGGATTTTTTAGATTGTTACTTGTGCTGAATAACTAAATCCGCTTTTAATTAACAAAAGGAAAATATTGATACTTTATTTTTACGTGGTGAATATGATTTAGTAACTGCTATTTTCTTTTATTTTTTGATTTGCCAGACATGCTTGAATTACAAACGGCGTAAGGGTTAACCTTCTTCCCTGATTTCCGTTTCACTTTCGTTACACATCTATCAAACTTTTTTGAATTCAGACCTTTCTTGATGCCTCTGGGCATAAATATTGAAACTGTAA
>DASUQJ010000068.1:0-5930 GCA_036280615.1 Nitrososphaeraceae archaeon | reverse complement strand
CTGGAACAAGAACAACTGGAACAAGAACAACTGGAACAAGAACAACAGGAACAAGAACTACAGGAACAAGAACAACAGGAATTGGGTAATCAAAATCAGACTCTAAATGGAGCAGAGGAAGGTTCAGGTCAGACGCAGGGTTCTCAATCTGACTCCAATCCTCAGGAAGGATGTGATTCTTCGTACCCTGATATATGCGTTACAACATATTCTGCAAAGTTGAGTTGTGGTGATATTCCCTTCAGGAATTTCAAGGTTTTATTACCCGACCCTCACGGTTTTGATTCGGATGGAGATGGTATTGGTTGTGAAAGTTGATGAATACGGTTCGCACCGCCAGCTAATTATACTTCCATAGTCGTTTCGTTGATAACATCCTCAATATGATTCAATAGATAAAGTACAAATATTTACCAATAGAAGGATACAAAAAACTTGACAAATTTTGGAGCTCAAAATCACATGTTCATATTTATTTCGTTACTTTGATATGTTTAATATCCGATATTGCTACAAAAGATTACTGATTGATGAATCTTTTCTGAGTGTCAGTTCTAGTTTTCCCTCTCTACCAGTATTTAGAAGAGCACCAATAATCCTTACTCTATCTCCAACTTTTAGCTTTTCTAGTTCACTGCTACTATCCCGCCAACCAACAAGTCGAATTTCACCTGTATCGTCCCCTATCAGAGTATCGGCAACTGTAATCAATTCCCCATTTTTCGTGTTTACTTGTGTAGTATTTGGTTGCTGTAAAATAATCGATTCTATAATGTATGAATCACCCACGGTCTTGATGTCTTTTATTTTAGAAATACATTCTTCAATCCCAGGAAATGAATCATTTTGTACTAATTCTAAATATGAGTCTTCCTTTAGAAATACCATATTGCCAAAAATCCTGCTAGGAATGCAGTCCATTATTGAATTGAGAGTTACCTTATCGGACTGTCCCTGGAAATTGACATAAACCAAGTTCTTATTCTTATCTATGCCAATATAATTCGCAGTACCGTTTTCAGTTCTTCCATCAGTTATTATTCTTATTGAATGAACTTCATAGTCCTGGGGTTTTTCCTTCAACTCAATGATAGTACCTTCGTCACCATGAATCTCGTAGTCACCATTACCATATTGCAAGTTACCTTCCTTTATTCGTGCTCCGATAATTCTTACGGGAAAATTTATTTGAAAAAATTTTGGTAAACTATCTTCGTCAATGTTCCATAATGCAACCCTTAGTTTTCTATCCCCTGATTCATTTGATATCATAGTTTGTAATGATTTTTTCCTATCTCCTCGTGAATCAGAAAATTCTATTATCCTAGGAATAGAACTAATTAGTCCGGAAATTACTGCATTCTCTTTTTCTGATTTAACATTATCAATGTTCGTTGTTATACCATCTAGATCTGGAATAGTAATATCGTTACCTTCGTAAGGATAAATATTTCCGCCTTCACCAATATTTATTATCGGTTTTCCGTTGAGGGCGCTTTTTACGTAACAATTTTTTATTTCTATCAGATCGCCAGGCTTTAACCTATTCTCTTCAATCACGTGTGTTAAATTATCCCACAACCTTACTTTTATGCTACCACCAGCATCATATACAGATATAGTTCTATTTTCAATCCTTTCGTTTGTATCTTTTTTTGTAAAAACCCTAATTGGGTAAGTACTAAGAAGTCTGACGGTCAAATCCAAGTCCCTGGCCCCAATATACAGATCCTTAATTCCTCTTTTTGTTCGCTGAACATTATCAAAAGAGGCTCCTAAATCAGCAGCCACGAGGAACAATGCACCCTGATCAGTCAAGTAACCGGCCCCTATCTTCCGCTTTTTTTCTTCGATGAGCTCTTTTAATTGTTCTAAATTAATATCTGGTTTTTGTTCTAGGAGTATGTCAATCATTTTCTTAAAGTCAAGTGACAATCTAGATTTAACCTCCAAATACTAGATTCAATCTCTTGCCTATATGTTTTGAGAGTCGGGTAGAAATAGGAAATGTTGACTCAGGTTTAGAGGTGTAGTGTATACCGTTCTCACGAGACGTCTGAGTATTACAACTGAAATTTCCTACAATATCCTATACAGCCTCCGATTAGGTCTTTAACTTCCGGACTTTTCGTACTACGAAACGTAAGAGTCCAGGAGTGAATGAACCCTATACAAGCCAAGATCAGAAATATATCCGCCTAGTCTTGGACCGCTATCTGCGTTAATTAACATCCTGTACATCAGTTTGAAGATTTTCCTCGGTTGCTCTTCGTTTTCCTTTGAAGTTTCATAAATCATTTGTTGGATTTTTTCGGGATCTAGATTGGACTCTGAATTTGCCATTTCGAGGCTTTCTAGTATTTTCCTTATTATCATTTTTTCCTTATCAGTCAATACCACATCAAATTTTTCTGTCGAGATATGATCATCTGACCAGTTACATGCCAATTGAATTTTTTGTTCCAAATCAGAAGTCAGTTCAGTTGCAACTTTATATTTTACCAATCTATCAAAGATTTTTTTTATTCTATCAGCTCCTGAAAAAAAAGATGCCTGCTGGGCCATGAGCATGTAGGGAACGTGCTGCAATGGTTGGTCAGAGGTCTTCAGATGATTAACATATTCGTATAGTCCTTTTGTTTTAACTAGTTTTTCTTCATTATCTTCTTTCTTTTTACCAAAATAAATATCCTCACAGTTGTCGTACTCCTCCATTAAGGTAGGAATATCATCTGTGCCGACTTGTCTGGTTCCAGTAATTCTTTTGAACAAGAGTAATAAAAGAGATTGAGGGGTTCCATACCGTAACCATACTTGTGGAGTAAGCACATTTCCGGTGGACTTGCTTATCTTCTTACCTCCCTTATCAAGGAACATCTCATATTTTACGTGCAATGGATGAGTGTGATGTAGTACAACATCCGACACCCAGTCGTTTACTTTTACCGAGTCCATTATATCTTTGCCATAGGCCTCAAAACGTATGTCAAGAGAACTCCATCTTGCAGCAAATTCTACCTTCCATGCAAGTTTTCCCTTACCCGTAGATATCGGAATTTCTCCGGTATAACCGCATCCTTTTACATCATTGTTACCTAACTTGGTTCCATTACATATGTAGATTACTTTTTTCTCTTCTCTTATGTATTTTTCAGCGTGTGCTACATAAAGCCTTCCACATGATTCACAGATTGGAAAATAAGGAAGGGAGTCCTTATATTTTGATTGGCCTACAATTTCCTGAATCTTGTTACCAAGGTCAGGAGCGTGTGATAAGATCATATCTATCTGGTTTGTCAACATGCCATTTCCATATACTTTCGCCGCGTTTAGAAACTTGTAATTTATCCCAAGTCTATCTAATGCATCAAGCAACAAGCTACTCATGTGAGATCCGTACGAGTCATGACACTGGCCGACAGGATCTGGGATATTAGAAACGGGTTTGCCAATATAATCACTCAACCATTCAGGAAGACCTGATGGGATTTTTCTCAATCCGTCCAAATCATCAGAATATGCTATTAACTTGGAATCGTAACCTAAATTTCTAATGGAAAGGGCTACCCCGTATGCTCTCACAGCATCGCCCAGACTACCTATATGTGGAAAACCAGATGCACCTAGGCCGCTCTCAACTAGAATTAACTCTAATGATCTTCCAATATCTTTTTCTCTTTTAATAATCGTAGAAGCAAGCTTATCAATCCAAGTTCCTTTTCCTATGATTCCTTTCTTCATATTTCGTTACAAATCCTTTGATACATATGGCCCGTTCAGATTATATCCAAATTTCTTATAGTACTGTCTCGTCCCTATTGCACTTATTATAGAAATAGAATTACATCCGAATTCGTTTTTTACAATTTTTTCAGCATTTTCCAGTAATCTAGAACCATATCCTTTATGTTGAGACGTAGTGGTCCTGAAATCACTATTATTACCAATATCCACAACTTGTCCAAGCACATGTAGTTCACGAACAATAGCTGACGGATTTCCTTCAGTGTCTTTCAATTCTGATCTATGGGGTTTCGCTAATTTTCTTAATCTCAAAAATCCGAATAAAATCTTTTTGTCATAGTCCTCTAGACTTAAAAATACTTCTTTACCATCTGAAGAATCATAATCAATTCGTTTGAGAGTTATTCTGATATCCTTGTAATTTGCTAATTTTTTTATTCCCACTTCTCTACATCTAATGCAGCTGCACTGCAAACCTTCATCTCTCAATTTTTGCTGCAGTATCTGCCTAATATTACCGGTGGTAAAACCACTAAGCATATTTTCCGATTTAATCTCACGTTGAATTCGCATAATTCTAACCCATGACGGAATAGTTTTTTTAATTTCAAGTAACAAATCTGTGAACACATCATCCGGATACGGTTTGTAAAGACCTTGTTCATACAATTTGGCCAGTCCAGTATCTCTCAGAAGTAACGTAGGATATATTTTTAGCATATCGGGTTTCAAGCGTGGATCCTCAAATAATTTTCTAAAATCTTCGAGGTCTTTCTGTGGATTAGAACCAGGTAATCCAGGCATCATGTGCGCAACTATTTTGTATCCAGAATCCTTTGCAATTTGGAATGATTGATAGACATCTCCAATAGTGTGACCTCGGTTAATATTCTTGTATACATTTTCACTTAATGTTTGGACGCCTATTTCAACTCGAGTTATACCAAGTTCAAGCATTAAATCAACGTGTATTTCCTTGCAATAATCTGGTTTAGTTTCAACGGTAAAGCCTACGCAACGGATGTCACTGGTTTCATTATGTTTTTGTGCATTCTGTAAAGATGTGGACTCGAAACCGTTCAAAGCATCAAAACATTCTTTTATAAAATTTCGCTGATAATCATGTGGCATGAAAGGAAATGTTCCACCAACAATAACTAATTCTACCTTTGAAATATTATGGCCCCTTGAAAATTCTTGATGTAATTTTGACGTAATCTGATATTTTGGATCAAAATTAAATTTTTGCGCCAGTTTAGTTACCGGCTCCATTCCTGTATAACTTAACGGAATATTGAATTCCTTCCCCCCAGGACAGTAAATACATCTTCCATGGGGACAGTCATACGGCTTTGCCATGACAGTAATTACTAGCACACCAGACGCAGTCTTGATAGGTTTAACCATCATTGTTTTTCGTATATTACTATCAATTGGTAAATATTTTACTATATCTTGAAATTTGGGAGTTTTTGATAGGTGATATTCTGATGAGGCGCCTCTAATATACGAACATATGTTTTTTAATGAGAGTTCCTCCAGTAGACTTAATTTATTAGCTATTTCCAAGCAGGCTAAATCATAATCGTAACACTCATTTTGCAAAACAGAATCAAATGTACGCCTCATCTATGACATCATCGTTTATCAGTACATTTATTTCTTATATACTATAGTATCTGCATTCACATACGATTAAAAATGAGTATTTTTGTCTGATTACCGCAACTGTGTCGTAAATCTCAAATATTTGAACCAACCATTCAACAAAATCTTATTTTTACATTGAAGTTCATATAGAATCATTGCATATTGGAAAATAATCTAGGAACGCAATATAACTAGAAATAACATGATTATTTGAGGATTTCATGATGAAGGTAGTATTTATGGAATTTATAACTGTGTGATAGACATGGACCCTAAAGTAAAAACCTTCGTGAAGAATTATTCCTATTTTTTTAAAAATCCTAGTATACTCACATGACAGTATACAGGTTAAGGAATTCCTAATACTTTCTTCACGATATCAATAGTGTCATTTCTGTCTGGAGATACAAAGGGGGCAGTAACATTAGTTGTAGCATTTATTGTTGGAACTTCAGTTGGGGCAGTAACATTAGTTGTAGCATTTATTGTTGGAACTTCAGTTGGGGCAGTAACATTAGTTGTAGCATTTATTGTTG
>DASUQJ010000067.1:0-13963 GCA_036280615.1 Nitrososphaeraceae archaeon | reverse complement strand
TTTACATAGATGGAGTTCCCGTTGCCAGTAAATCAGCTCCAGCATGTCCAAACAGTGGTGGAGAGAAAATCATAAGAATGGGAGCTGATTCGCAATGTCTCAACAACTATTTTATCCGAAAAGCAAGTTACTATCTTTGATGTTCCGGAATCAGCTGCACATTTAAGCATTGTATTCAAACTTATATTTACTGACGATAAAGATGATTCAGGCACTGATGATGTTACTGTAGAAGCGGAGTAAATTCCTCAAGATGAATCAAATTCTGATAGCGAATCGAATTAATTAAATTCTTGTAATTCTCAACGCGAATTATTATGATTCTCAATAATGTCATTAATTGAAAATTTTGATGCGAGATAAGTCATCAAATGTAGATTTACCTATATTATGCAAGTTGGTACTAAAGTTGTTAAGGAAGATAAAAAAACTCTTAATACCCGCCGTTTCTATAGATTTTTAGAATTTGTTTTCAAATCGGAGTAATGCAGAGATGTCAAATTCAAATATTGTATCATTCTCAATTATTATTCCGACCTACAATGAGTCTGATAATATATTAAGACTCATTAGCGAAATTGAAAAAAATTTACGAACGTCTGATTTTACTGAAATTGTTATAGTCGATGATAATTCTCCGGATGGAACAGGAAAACTCGTAGAAAAACACATAAATCAACAGAAAAGTACGACTGAAAAAGAAGGTTCGCCCAAGACAAAAAATTACAAGATAAAAATAGTTCATCGAATTGGAAAAAGTGGGCTAATACCTGCAATTATGGATGGAGTCAAGCAATCTTCCGGACAGAATGTGATAATTATGGATGCTGATTTTTCACATCCTCCCGAGGTAATTCCAAAAATGATGCAGGAATTAAAAATGAATCCAAATTCCATAATAATTGGATCGAGGTATATAGAGGGTGGAAAGGTAGTTGGATGGCCCAAGAAACGAAAGCTTCTGAGTACGGGCGCTTCTATATTGGCACGTTTTGGGTTAAATGTAAGGCGTGTAAAGGATCCCATGTCTGGATTATTTGCGCTACGTCGTGAGCTAATAGAAAATATTTCGATTGATACTAAAGGTTACAAGATTCTATTAGAGATTTTGGTAAAAAATAAAGAAATACCCACGAAGGAAATTCCCTATACGTTTATTGACAGGCAATCCGGAAAGAGCAAAATGGATCGTAATGTAATAATGAATTATGCTGAAGCAATCTGGCAATTATATAGGCATGGCCCAAAATCAGGCCAGGTAACAATAAACGAGAAGGTAAACAAAGGATCAGTACTTTTCCTATCTAAAGTAGGTCGCTACTATACAGTTGGCATTTCCGGGCTTATTATTAATTATATTGTTTCATTTCTTTTAGCCAATGATGTGGCCAATTCAATTAGATTGTTATCAAACGTATGGTATCTAGAGGCCTCAATTCTTGGAGCTGCTATCTCATCAACCTCGAACTTCTTTTTGAACAAGTATTGGACATTTGAGGACAAGCGGTTTGATGTGCGGTCTACTGCAAGACAGTATCTTTCGTTCATTGGCATGAGTGCAATTGGTTTGATTATCCAAATCGCCCTCCTATATTATATGGTCGAAAATCTTATCCCATATCGTATTTCATTAATCGTGGCTATCGGTATCGCTACCACAATTAATTTCATACTAAATAAGAAATTTACCTTCAAAGAAAAAGTCTGGGCATAAGTCATTATTTTTAGTTAGAATTAGAAAACATATACAGGTAATGTTATCAATTAAAGTAACGTAGCACAGCTATTCATCCATGTCTATTTAATCATGCCATGTTATTAAATTAGTTGTAGAAATTTCAAAGCATAAGTTATTAACAATGATGAACTTGCAATCAACATATGCATCCATGGCATAGCATGCAATCTCGGCCCTTGTAGTTTAATTTGGTGATTATCCACAATATGTGTAATGTAATCCCTTAATTTTTCATTCCATATGTTGTACTCTATTTTGTGTTTCTTGAGTATGGTTTCAATCTCGTACACTACAGGTACCCTCACAGAACCGATATGCTGAATGTATCGTCGAGAAATTTCAACCTCTGCCTTTATCGCAATGACTCCCTGCTGTAGATTCAAAAGACGCAGATGCATTTCCCAGGGATACTTGAGTTTTTTCGAAAACCCATTTCCTATTTGTGTTGGTTTCTTGTTTTCGAACTTTACCTTTTTGAACCCTTCAGCAAACAATGTTTTTATCAGCTCTTCTTTTCTTACCCTTACCATCAGACTGAGATGATCAAATTGAATTTCTTCATGACGGATGAACTCGCTGAAACCCTTCAGCAAGTTTATTGTTCTTGGATAACTAGTAAGAAATTCTGACATCCTACTAACTATCATCATGCACTATAAGTAATATTAAAGTGCTATGGAATTAGACAATTTTCTAGAAATTGATGAAAGGCATATTTCTCAGGTAAATATCTATTTTTGGGCTAACAGTCATATCTTTCATACTCAGGTTACGCTCAGTTTTTTTGACATTTGCCCCCCGTATAACAACAATTGGGGTTGATTCATTGCTCTCGCCCATTACAAAGACGCCCATAGTCGCAAGACAGTCCGCAGTAGCTTTGAAAGTCACCCTTAATTTCTTTCCAAACAGGTCCTTCTTGCCTCTCTCGTCATCTACGGGGTTAAAGCCAGAAACTCCTATTGCAATTCCAGTACAGCCCATCCTTGTTGGCATTAGTCTGCTGTCCGATATCACAATCCCAATATCTATTCCAAACTTTTTGAAAAATTTTTTGCGTAATTCTTTAGCAGATTTAAAACAGTCTTTAGGATACAATACGATTTTCCCAGCAGGGCAATTTGATTTGTCAATCCCTGCATTGGGTGCTATCATCCCATCGTTTATAGCCAATAGGAAACCTGGAATCCCTGAAACTATGTGGTCAGATTCCTGTAAGGTAACCTGTGCAATTCTCTTATCCATTTTAAACCTTGAAGCAAGTGTCATCGCTCTTTTGCTTACCTTGACACTCTTTAAATCGATAAGAGAACCTTCGCTCATTGAAACAAATTTGCTTGAAAGTACTACAATATCGTTTTCCTGAAATTGAAATTCTGATTCAACTATTGTTCTAAAAAGATCGAACCCTGCATCTTTTTTTGGGATCTTTATAGGGAAAATTTTCATTTACTTATAAAGATCGGTCTGACAATATTTGTGTTCAGGAAAAATTATTAAAGTCAATGAAGGATTTAGGTTGATCTTCGAAAAATGAATATTTCAGAAAAAATAATTGCGCGTGCTTCAAATAAAAATACGGTTAGTCCTGGTGATGTAGTTTTCGCCGATGTCGACAAGTTAATGATCCATGATGTCTCTGGTCCAGGAGTAATTAAGGTATTTGAAGAATGGTCTAAAAAGGGGATCCAAATTGAAAATGTATGGAATCCGGACAAAATTTGGATATCCGAAGACCATTTTGTACCTTCTGCAGATAGAATTTCAGCCGAAAATATAACAAAACTAACAGACTGGGCAAAAAAATATGGAATCAAAAAGCACTTCAAATATGGACTTGGTCAGTATGGCATTTGCCATACGCTTTCACATGAGGAAGCATTAGTATTACCTGGAGAATTCTATGTCGGAGGTGATTCTCACACCAATACAACGGGAGCTCTTGGCGCCTTGGCAATAGGTTTGGGGCACACTGATATTGCTTATGCAATGATGAATGGACGGATTTGGCTTAAGGTACCGGAAACAATGTTGTTTAATTTAGTTGGAAAAAAACCGGAGCACATTATGGCCAAGGATATCATATTGAAAATAATTAGTGATATTGGCACTGACGGAGCAAATTATAAGGCTATGGAATTTTCAGGAAATGCAGTTAGCGAGATGAGTATGGAAGAAAGACTAACACTCACAAACATGACAACAGAGGCGGGAGCAAAAAACGGCATAATAGAACCTGATGCCGTTACGGACGAATATATCCACCAGAGAACCGCAACTTCATACAGGCAAGTTTTGGGAGATGACCGCCATTATCTAGAAGCGTATACTTATGAAATCGAAAAACTCGAGCCGATTGTAGCGAAACCTTATTCACCACAAAATGCAGCAGTTGCTAGAGAATTACAAGGCGTCGAAGTGAACAAGGCCTATATAGGATCCTGTACTGGAGCAAAATTGGAAGACTTGAGATCAGCTGCTCAAATAATAAAGGGGAAAAAAGTGAAGATACGAACTGAAGTTTTACCTGCTGCTCAATCTATCTATATAAAGGCATTGAAGGAAGGATTGATTGATATCTTTATGGAGGCAGGGGCAGTTGTTGGCCCTCCTACCTGTGGTGCTTGCTGTGGGGCTCATATGGGAGTTTTAGCCAAGGATGAAGTCTGTGTCAGCACTACTAACAGGAATTTTCCAGGAAGGATGGGACATGTTGAATCGCAAACATATCTTGCGTCACCTCTGGTAGTTGCTGCCTCTGCACTCAAAGGCAAAATAACTGATCCAAGGGATGTATCGAAATGACTCTGAAAGGAACTGTTCATAAATACGATAAGGATAACATAGACACAGATGTAATACTTCCCGGTCCTTATTTGAAGATCCATGATCATGATGAATTATCAAAACATGCCATGGAAGGAATCGATGCTGATTTTTCCAAAAAGGTCTCAAGTGGCGATTTTCTCCTTGCGGGAAATAACTTTGGATGTGGATCAAGTAGGGAACATGCTCCTATTGCCCTTTCTCATTCTGGAATTAGTGCTGTCATTGCTCCATCATTTGCACGAATCTTTTATCGTAACTGTGTTGACGGAGGATATTTATTGCCTCTGGAAGTGCAAAAATCTACTTTACAACAAATCTCCGACAAGGACACGCTGGAAATTGACATAGAAGAAAATCAAATTCGTGACGTAACAAATGGAAAAAAATTCTCCATCTCTCCTTTTCCCCCTTTGATAAAAAAAATAATTGACTGCGGAGGTCTGATGTATTACAAAGAATGAGAAAGAGAAAAGGTAAACTTGAAGAAATATTAAGCAAAGCAAGGTTTTATGATGATATCGATCTTTATCAAGTTTTATACCGCGATTTTGACAACATAACAAGTGTAACACTCAAAGAATTCATTTATCTATCTTCAAATTTTGAATCGATCCCAATTAGTAGAATAGTGAAAATAAAAAAGGGGCCTGACGTGATATATTCAAAATCAAACTCACAAAAAAATTCATAATGCATATCTGACTGATAATTGCGCTTACTAATTCACTCATTTTGTAGATACCATCCTCTCGGTAGTAAAAGTTTCAGGAATGGTTTTTCTCCTATATGCGTCGCATATCGCCAAATCCTTTGATTGGCAAATTGGTCAAAATTATTGCTTATCATTGTTAATGCTCCCAATTCATTGTCAAGTAAATTCTTACTTGTCCAAATTGAATTTTGACACGAGTATTTACAATTACAATCAAGCTCAACACCTGTCTTGTTCTCTTTTATTACGGGATATGCGCGACAAGATAATGGTCTAGTGTCGTAAATCATGCAATTAAAACCCCCATGTGGAGAGCGTTTGTCAGCATCAGTGTCTAGAAATGGACAATAATCTCCATTCATTTTGCCCATAAGCTGATAGGCAACTACTTCAAGTGGCCCGTTTAATTTTTTATTAAAACCAATACCTAATCTCGGTAACACAGTAATCTTGATCTTGTAAGATTCAGCCAGACTTTCGATCTCCTCTTTTTCTTCCGGTAAAAGAAGAACACCTATTTTTCCATATTCAATTGAAGGAAAATATTGACGATAGATACAACAATCAGAACAATCCCGGACGCAGTGAAATTCTCTAATCATGTTGTGTATCCAAGTTCTTAATCAAAGTATTTTCAAAGCTAGTATTTTCAAGCTCACTAATTTTTAGAAATTTTACATCATAAATAGTCTTCATTCTTTTAAAGATATTAAGTTCAAAAGTAGGATTATTGGCATGACCATGACCTTTCTGACCATTTTTCATTTTATCCTTGTCACTAATTTTAGTTTCCAAAGATTTGTAGAGTGCAAATCGCAATATTGTTTTTTGATCAAAATTTTTTTTAAAGCGAAGATAATTTTGTGTCAGTTGATTCTTCTTAAAAAAACCAATACTTTCTTTCGAAAAAAGGTTCTTTCCACGCTGGTGGAGTATGAACCAGTAATAATCATCATCTTCAATAAACCTTAGAATTATTTGGTCATCTGGCCACCAGTGTATATTCTCATTCCATATTTTTATTGCCTTTTTTCTATCGTTATAAAGTATCAAGATATTCATGAAAATGTCAGTATATCTATAACCGACTCCCAAAAAGTCAGAAATCCATCTTTTCTCCATTTTTATCTATTTTATGAAAACCATAAAGTAAACTTATCTAACGAGTCATTATTCCTTATCACGGAGAATCTTTGACTCAATTTGGAATGGTGGACTTTGATTCCCAATAACCACTATTGGAGAGCCACTTTGATAATGAGATTTTAGACTTGCCTCAGAGGGATAACAAAGAAGGTCATCATTGGCAAGTATTCAAATTGTGATAAACTATCTAATAATTTTAAGCTTGAGAATTGAATTTTATTAAAGGCTATGTTTTCTCTACAGCCTCAATGTGACATTCATGACCCCTATGGTTCTTATCCAGCTCTAAAGCTTCTTCATCTGTAATTGGGAATTTTTCATAGCTCAAATTTTCCTCACCTTCTTTTTCCAAAATAATCTGTTTACATTCATCACATATCAATTGGAGGAATATTTTGCCCACGTTTAGATCAAGATAATAAGGATATTTAGACCATTGCCAGCCTATTTTATTGACTTGGATACCATCTTATTTTCGTATCTCAAAAACAGAAAATATGTGAGTAAAATAAAAACAGCAGAAGTTGAAACGTAAGCAATATCAATAAGATAGTCCTTCTCGTTGATTATTCTACATGGAAACTCGCCATTAGTACAGCCGGCAACAAAAAAAATTAGATTCCAAATTGAATGTGATACTATTGCGAACCACCCTCTTCCAGTAATCCAGGTTCTTAGACTTGCGAAAATAGAGGGTGTTACAAATAGCCAGGTCAAATATGCAAGACTACTGACCTGTACCGCAGGGGTATTTAGAATATGCAATAAAGCCCAAACAACACCTCCTGCAAGAGTTACCAGATTATTTCCTGTTAGATAAAATGGTATCCCGAAAAACAACGTCTCTTCAAAGGGACCTGCAAAAATTACTGAGATCACAGTTAGCGGAATTGTAGGCTCACTGTAGTCATTTACCACTAAATCCACAACTATCGATCCTATCACCATAATAACAAATCCAATTAAGTGATAGAACAACACCATGATTGTTAGATAGTAGATTGAGTTTCGTCTGTACTTTGAGATCCATGTAATGGGATTAAAATCATTCTTCAAGTCAGAGTAAATGGTACTATTTTTTGACAATTAGGCTAATAGTGATGTGAAAAAGTTGATGATATTTACACGTTATGTCAGTTAAGATATTTATGGATAGAATTTACTTGCATTCACGAAATATTTTTTTCAAGCTCATCTATTGTACTTATGGGTAGAGAACAAGTAAAATCCTTACACACAAATGCAAATTCCTTATTGTTATTTTTAATCTCATTGTTATTGTTATTGTTAGCGTTAATTGACTTATTCTTAAAATACGGATATTTATCAAGTTCTGCTAACGAAGTCTTATTAACAATTGCTGTAATCGCGTTTGGAAGGAATTTTCTATTTACGTGATTCCCAAGTTCAGAATATTCTCTATTCTTGATTATTGATATTTCCAATGGTGTTTTCATCCTCAAATACATTGCTGAGAGTAGCTGACCAAATCCAAACGGGTTTCCTACTGCTGGTTTTGACATCCTTTGAATCATTTGGTCAGCTTTTGCGAGAAGATCTTCTTTTTGAGTGTAATAATATAATTTTATTAAATTGGAAGTAGCGACGGAATTGCCACTGGGAATCGCAAGATCGTAATGATTCTTAGTTCTTACAATTAGTTTTTCGTTGTCATCGGGAGTGAAGAAAAAATCATTTGTTTCTGCGTCCCAGAAGTGTTCGATCATTGAATTGGTATACTCTATAGCTCTTTCAAGATAGTAAGATTTTGAATCTATGCTGAATAAATTAATTAAAGCCTCCACATAGAAGGCATAATCATCAAGATATCCAGAAATCTTTGAAACTTTGTTGAAAACTCTATTTATTCTGTTACCACTACTTCTTAAATTATTTTCAATGAAACTAACTGCCTTTTGTGCATTTTCAAGGTAACTTAAATTGCCCGTTACTTTATAGCCGCTAATAAATCCTGAAATCATCAACCCATTCCATGAAGTTAAAATCTTTCTATCAGTTCCTGGCTTAATTCTTTTTAGTCGAATTTTGTAAAGCTGTTCTAATGAGGATTCGATCTTTTCGTTTATCCACTCCTGAGTCTTCGAATATCTTTCTGACAGTCTATGAACAGAAGTATACTTGTTTAAAATATTTTTCCCTTCAAAATTACCTCCCTGAGTAACTCCAAAGCGATCTGCAAATATGTCAAAGACCTCCTGATCCAGTATTTTTTTGAGCTCATTGTACGACCATAAATAATATTTTCCTTCCTCACCCTCAGAGTCTGCATCCTGTGAGGAGTAGAATGCTCCCTCATTTGATGTCATCTCTCTTTGCACATATCTGAGAATTTTTTCCAGGACATTCGAATAGTTTGGATCCAAAGTTATCGAATATATTTCAGAATAAAGTGTAGAAAGAAGGGCATTATCATAGAGCATTTTTTCAAAATGTGGTACTAACCATTTCTGATCGGTTGAATAACGTGCAAAACCGCCGCCAACATGATCATGTATTCCTCCTGAATCCATCTTATCCGCCGTAAATAGGACAAACTCTTTGTATTTGGTAATTCCTGAATAATCAAAAGCTCTTAATAAGAATAGCAAATTTGATGCATTAGGAAATTTTGGAGCACTACCGAAACCTCCATAGAGGTTATCAGCTAATTGCAATAGAGTTACTGCTGCTTCATTTATTATTGTTTTTTCTAACTTTGTATCTGTATCGGATTCTATATCGCTAGAAGATTTCCTTAGAGCAGTAACAAATTCTTGACTGGAAGAAATTACTTCATTGCGTCTATTTTTGTATTCATCAGCCAATTTTAATAATATTGTTTCAAATCCCGGTAAACCATGTCTATTTTCCTTTGGAAAATATGTACCGATATAAAAGGGTCTTTGATCAGGAGTTAAAAATGCTGATAGGGGCCAGCCGCCGGTACCTGTGTACATTTGACATGCTCTCTGATAAATATCATCAATATCTGGTCTTTCCTCTCTGTCTACTTTAATGTTTACGTAATGATCATTCATAATTTTGGCAATATCATTATCTTCAAATGATTCATGAGCCATTACATGACACCAGTGACATGAACTGTATCCAATACTCAAGAAAATTGGTTTGTCTTCTTTCTTTGACTTCTCTAGGGCATTTTGATCCCAGCCATACCATGCCACAGGATTATACGCATGCTGAAGAAGATAAGGACTAGTTTCATTGATAAGGGCATTGGGTTTTTTTTGACTATTTTGAATATTACCCACCATTGAATATTTGCGAATATCATATTTAGACCCTTTCTTTATTAGATACAAAGAAATCTAAGTTACTTTGACGAAATCGGATTTTTTCAACTGAATAAGGATTAAGTCGTGAATAAAACTGATTAAATAATTAGTTCTTTATGATAGGAACCTATCATTATAGGGCGTGTTAGTTCCGCAAGAAGAAGAAAAACAAAAGCAAAAGCAATTTTGGATGACTATCAAAATTTAAATCCCTGGGTAAAGGAAGGAATAGTACGTAGGATTGGACAAGCCGAGGAGCCTAGCAAAGTTGCATCAAGATATTTAGAGGTTAAGTATAGAATGCATGATGAAATTTATCCAGAAGTGGATGAATTTGCTCACTACGATATTGATGAAGAAGGTATTGCTAAATCACTTTTTCCTTACATACGATCGTTGAATGAAATCTATTCAAAAATATATGCGAACAAAAGTAGTAATATAAAGTAAAAAACTTAAAATTCTGTAATAGAATTAAATTCTAACAATGATTGATCTTGAAAAGGAGTTGGGTCCATTAATCAATAAATTTAACCAGGCAAAAGACGAGATGAAAAAACAAAAGGTTGAAAAAAAGCAAAGTGATGAAGACTTTAAAGATCAGTTCAAAACTTTCTCAATAGAACAAATTAAACCAATTATGGACAAATACAAGGAGTTCTTAGTCAGCAAAGGTCAACAATGCCAAATTTTCGTGAAACCCTCAAACGGATATGGCAAATGGGAAGAACCGAGCATATGCTTGCGAGTTGGATTTCCGTCAAATTATTCTAGTTATTCAGAAATTAGATTTACTACTAAGGGAGAGTCTATTTCTATTTATCAGAGTGTATTTACGCCATCAGGAGGTGGAAGAGGTGGAACCCTAGGCCCGTATAAAAAAGATGAAATAACAAATGATTTCTTGGAAGGAACATTAACTTCGTTTGTAAAATCAATATATGATAAAGACTGGTCATTCTCCTCCTTTCCCACAAGATAGGTAGTGCTAAAGGTTCGGACAAAAGAGAATAAAAAATTTACTTTACCTCAAAAGATAAGATGCGCCATGGGGATTAAGCATTAAAGACAATTGCCGGAAATCTGTCAGGAAATTCTTTTTTTTGTTACTACAAACTTTGATAGAAAATCCAATCCAATATTCTTGATTCACTATCGAGCGGATCCTGTTCTTTGATAGAATGTTTTTCGCTAATCTCGTCCATTATTTCATTCATTTTAGATTCTATAACTGCACAAATGTTAACGTCTGAATTTTTCATATTTTCTAATACCCAATTTATTAATTCAATCCTTTTCGAATGATGTCGCCTATAGATTGTGTCGTCATTCGGTCCATTCAGGGCTCTTCGGGGTTATTCAATTTCTTTCAGTAGTGTCTGTTCTATCGACATATGCTAAATTAGCAATATGAGGATTTAAGATAGCAAATGCTTTACAGAGAGGGAGTTTAGGGAAACTCTGATGAGGTTTCGTCTTGTCTGTTGATAGAATCAACATCTGGCAAGGCAGACGTATGTGGATACGAAGAAACAGATGAAGGTGTAGATTCAGACGAAGAAGCCGATAGTGAGGAAGTTACATCATGCGACGGAAGTTTGGTTATGATATAATTAATGTCGGCGGAATTTTGTGGGGCCGAATTACAGTATACAACGAAGAGTCCAGTGTCCGCACCAGCAGCCGAACAAAATACTGCGTTTTCAGAGCGTACCATCATGCTAACAAACTGACTATTAGGTGCTGATGAAATGTCAGGATCGGCTATTGCAAATGCTTTCTTAAAACCGTCTGGATTCCATCCTCGTGTGTTTCCTACAGTATCATCATGCAATGTTTTTTGGATCATGAAAGCCGTCGAAATATCACTACCTGTTATTGAACTGTCTTGTATGTCGGAACTGGATACTTTGTTATCCAATATGTCATTTGTTCCTATCGACTTTATAGTAAAAACCCCAGAATCGGTAGGGCCGTCTAATGTTCCACTACTGCCCGTCTTTAATGTTCTTATGCTAATGGTAAAACTGCCTTCTGCGCCTGCGACTATCCTCGCTATTTCTAGTCTTATATTTGTGCCAGCAGGCACGCTTTCAGGACTATCCACCGTGTATTTCAAAGTTGAACCAGATGAGGATAATGAACCTGAGCCAATTCCACTTTTTTCTATGTACCTGGTCGCAGCAGTTAGATCAAAACTAGGTGGAAAGGTCATCTCAATGGTCTTTACTGTACCAGTTGTTGCTGTTTTAAGTGAGATATCATATGTTGCTCTTTCGTTTATTATGTTACTTGCAGGTATGACGGAGACGTTGGTTAGTCCTGCTGCTCTTGCCTCCTTGAGGAATTGAAGCGATGAAAAGGGAGATGTGCTTACAACTAATATTACGAGTGCTAAACTTAACGGTATGAACATATTTCTAAATTTATTCTTCTGAGTAGTATCCTTCATATATTACGCTAACAAATTCAATTAGAGATTATAGCAATTGTGAATGAAATATAAAGTAGAATCGTTGTATCGAATCTTATTCTCAAAATGAATTAATCATTTTATTTGAAAATCCTTCATACTTTTTTGTTTCGTTACTATAAACTTGATAGAATACCAAACTAGATTTCTTAATTCACTATGCAGTTTATCCGCTTCAAAATGTCGAATAACCCAGCCTTGCTTAAATTCTATCACGGCAACACATTTTTTTATTCGTACTAACGTGGTATCCATATGACTCGACCCACCTCAATCCTTCATGAGTCCGGCCATCAAACCTTGAAAAAATCAAAAAAGAAGAAGAAAAAGGAATGATCCAATCCAATATCCTTAGTTCACTGTCTAAGGGATCCTGTTCTATGATAGTCATTTTAGGTTTGGTTACTGTAAAGAAAATCCACATTTACCGCAAAATGAAGAGTTGAGCGCTTTATCTCTATGCACACTAAATTATAAAAAAGTTAAAAACAGTTACTTACTCGACTCTATAAGAGTCCATACCTTGGAAAGCATTAGCATTATGAAGTGGAATTATTTCTCCCTTTGGTACAGGAGCATTAATCTTATCATATGCTGGTTTTATTTTGTTATTAATGAAGTTGTTAAAATCTTGCTCAGATTCCCAGATGTCTACAACATGATAGTTCCCAGAATTACCAAAACCAATAGAGTGAAATATTTCTCCTTTGGGCTTAGTATGTTCCCAGTCAACTCCTTTTTTTATTTCTTCGTACTGTTCTTTAGTAAATCCCTCTCCAGAAAGTATACATAAAACTGCCATACTAGATATTCAATTTCAATGATATTTGAGCTTTGCTACAGTAATTTCATGATCAATAGAGAAATACAAAACTGATGGGAGGTTGTTTACCGAGTTATGCAGCAGATAAACCAATTCTCCCATCAGATTGATAAGGAACTTAATATTTTGAAACGAGAGATAATAAATAATTAACTATCAATTTTCAATTGTTTTTGTATAGAATCTAATTGCCTATAATGTTCAAATATAATAGACATAATAATCGGGTGAATTAATTGCGGTCTACAAGCATTGCTACCCGCTGAATTGTAAAGTCTTGAATAAAAAAACATTTCATCAAAGATCTTACGATCTTTTTTAGCTAACTTTTGCCTGAATATTTTCCATTTGCTTCTTTCCATTTCGGTTGCAATTCTATAGGAAGGAATTGTTCGACCCATTATTGATTATGATTGAATATTGAATTTAAAATCTAAAACACCAAGAAGGGGAGAGGGCAATATATTATTCCAGTCGTTCGGAATCAGGTATTTTTTGCAATTAGTAAATATGTAATTGTTCACTAACTTCTTGGAGTAACTTGTCCAGACTGATTGGTTTCTGAGCTTATCGGTCGATGATTTCTTTTTTACTATATTCTTGAAATAGTTTATCCTCTACCTCAAAGGCTGTCATCAAAACTGTTCTTACTGTGGGATTCAAATCCTTTACTGTTTTTAATATTTGAAGTCCATTGATTACTGGCATCCTCAGATCAGAAATTACTAAAGCATAGAAATTCTTGTTCGCTTTAAAATGTTCAAGGGCAAGGAGCGGATCAGTAAAGGAAAATACCGTAATTCCTGGAAGACTTTTTAAAGCATCATGAAAAAGCATCGTTATATCTGATTCATCGTCTACTATCGACAAATACCTATCAGAAACCAGAATTTGACAACCTTCTATCATTCCTATGATTTTATCTTAATCGGTATACTATCCCTTT
>DASUQJ010000066.1:0-2234 GCA_036280615.1 Nitrososphaeraceae archaeon | reverse complement strand
TTGGTGGGTGCAATTTCAGCAAGACCGTCTAACTACAAAACGATAATTGAAATAAACAAAAATATGATTCCATGTGACCAAATAGAAATGGGTGATTTGGAAGCCGGTCCTAACTCGTGTGCACTCAAAGCATAATTTTCTCCAGAAACCATTACAATTCGTTAAAAATGGATGTAAGCAATTGTCAGTCAGTCAGTCAGTCAATCAATCAATCTCAAACAATAGTCGGAGTCATTTATACACAAAAGACTCACGAAAAAATAGAAAAAACCAACCGTATATATGGTTAGCAATAACTTTGTATGGCGACAAATGACACACACCCACTCCTCACGGAAAGGCAAATTCGAAAACAAGTCAAAGAGAATGCCACGAAAAGTAATTGTTAAAACAATGACTACCACCAAAAGTGCTGACAAAGTGTTTAATTTTTTCGCAAATATGAAGAACATGGAATTAGGTGGTGCTATACGATCGATGGAAAGAATTGACGATGGCTGGTGGATATTCGACCATTCTGTGCTAGGAAAATCTAAAATGAAACATACACTATCTCGTGAGTTCGGTATTATAGATCACGTATTTATTGGAGGTGGATTAGAATGGAATGTCTTTGTTAGAGTTGTTCCAAACCAAAGCGGTTCTACTACTAATTGGACATTTATGAGACCAGATAGTCTAAGCGACGAGCAATTTGAGGATCAACTCAAAATGTTTGACATCGAAATTGACCACTGGAGAACAGCGTTGGAGAAAATATGAAGTCTATGATGGACGATATATTTACGCACTTAAGTGGACAATATATTGCTGGATGATAGTTTATGATACCATTAACTCTGAGTTTGTTTTTAAGAATTTTGCTGGGAAACCGGGTTAACGTATTGGGTAATTCGTTAGTCGCACATTAGCCTTTTTCTCGCCTATTGCTGCAGCATCATACCAAATCGGCTGATTGAATGATTTCTTTGTCTTTAACAGTACAATAGAAGATAAGATCAGATCAGCTTATTAGAAGTTAATATGATTCAACACAAGCATTTTATTGACTCCCCGTCGAAATTCGTGTTGAACAGTTTCAATCCTTGCTGAAATTTTATTTTGCCAACGCTTCTTCACTGTTTCAATTAGGACATTAAGGTAGTCGGGAAACTTAGCATCAGGCAGCTGTACTGGAAAAATCCTTACCTCATTAGACGATATACGTAACATTTCTATAATTGAGTCGAGATGGAAAGAATAGTCAAATTTATCGTGATAATAGAATAGCAGATTGGCACTCAATACTAGATCAAAGCTTTTATCGTGAAAAGGCAAATCCGGAAGTTGTGCTTTTACGTACCGTTTCTCCTTTATTCCTTTAGCATAATCTGAAATAAATTTTTTTAGAGAGGTGGCTCTAGATCTCCGTAATTCGTCAATATTTGCGTAAAGGTTCCAATTATACAGATTAGAAACTCCTGATAACCTATCAATCATGTGATCAAGATCATTTTTCCCGCGCTTTTCTAATGTTATTATCGCTGCCAAGGCATCCTTCTGGCCATCATCATATAAAACATCGCAGCCGATTACTTTCTTTATGTTGTATTCACTATAAGCTTCAGCAACAAAGGAAGAGGCACCCGAAGGACAGTCCAGGATCTTGAGTCCCAACAATTGAGAGGGTTCAAGATTAAACATTCTCATATATTCAGAAAATGTCCTCCCGATGAATACGACTCTATCCAAATTAAGAGTATGAGTGAGCTTTGAAATCCCTTCTTTATCAGATTCTTCTTTCATTGAAACACTAAATCCACCGTAACTTGAATTAAACCACTTTTTGTTTTCTTTGTTTTCATTATCTGGTATATATTCATATGCCAACTGATACGATAAACAGACAAACGCAAACAAAAGCAGTTGAAAAATCCATATTTACCAATAACATAGATGTTTACTATAAGATCAAAAGAAATAATGTCTAGCTTATGTAAAAGGCACCACACAACTAGACGCTCTTATTATGGGTCTATGGGTCGTTTTTCTTGAGATCTGCAATTTTACTTTAAAAAAGGATCGAAGTACGCCCTTCCCAAGACCTTTCCTGCTCTTAATGCCATCAAAACTTCATTGACTTCATTTAATTTGTACTTTGTAGTGGCCACTCCTTTTAACTTCCCCGCTCTTGCTAGATCAACTAATGTTTGAAGTTCATACTTTGAGCCAACATTTGAACCTACGATTGTTGC
>DASUQJ010000065.1:0-6452 GCA_036280615.1 Nitrososphaeraceae archaeon | reverse complement strand
TGTTTCCATTGTTCATCGACCTTTACCATTCCAATTGCTTCAGCAATTCCCTCACAAGCAATTGCACAAAGCTGACATCCGGTGCATTTGTCATGAAATAGGATGTGTCGACCCCTAGAACCTGCGATTCCTACGCCTCTTTTTGGATCAAATTGATATCCGTCACCAACGAACTTTAGTTTCTTTTCCGGATATCTCAATGTAAATCTCTTGATAAGAAGATGCTTTGATCCTGATTCAATAGCTTTGATGAAACCGCCTGCAGAGTTCATACATTTATCGTGTGCTGAGCCATATTTTAAGTTAAGAATACAGAAAAATATTCTCGTCAATCAACAAAGTCAGATTTTTGCACCCAAGATTTTTAGGCGGGGACTATTTTGTAGATAGTTCCATCGATTCCCAAAATGTATAGATAACCATCTGACCCTACTTGTATGTCCGTAATTACTCCAAAGCCTCGCCCAAATACAATATCTTGAACTTCTTGAGGGGTATCAGCGACTTTATCATCTAATGGAGGGTCTAAGAGTAATTGTTCTCTAGCTGAATCAAGTCTAAAATTATATAGATTACCTGTCGTTACATCGCCAACAAATATTGTATTTTCGTATTGTGATCCAAGTTTGGATGAATTCAAGAATTTAAGGGCGGTCGGAGCAACAGTTTCCTTCCATACAAATTCGGGATCACTGTAATTTCCTTTTCCGTCAAAATAAAATAAATCTTCGTTCGGATCAAATCTCGATAAGGCCATACCCATGGCCTTTCTCCAACCACTATTAAATCCAGGATAGACATAATTAATTTCATCCTTATCAATTCCACCGTTTTCACTATCCCACAAGTTACCAGTAACAGGATCAAAATCAAATCCAAAGCTATTTCGTATCCCATATGCGTAGTAGAGTATATTTGGAACCGAACTTCCAAATGGCCCGTTATGTACAGATTTACCGTCTTGTGTTACTCGCAATATTCCGCTCGTTCCATCTGGAGAACTCCCTCTCATAATATTTTGAATATTACCCATTCTGCCACCAACATCTCCTACAACTAAATAGACATTATTGTCAGGACCTATCACCACTTTTCCACCGTTATGATTGTTTTCGTGTCCTACAATAGGAGAAGTAGCAGGCAAATTCAGAAGTAAGAGTGGATTTACAAGTTTGTTATCTATGAGCTCATACCTGTATAACCTGTTACCGATAACAATTCCAGAACTATTAGCCTCCGAATAGTATAGGAAGACAAAAGTTTTACCTTGTTGATTATTTGATATCGCTATTCCCAACATTCCCAATTCTACTTCTGTTGCTACTTTTACCTGAAGCAATGGGTTTTGTTCAAGACTTCCGTTTACGATTCTCTGGACTTTACCAGTATTTTTCTCCAGTACAAGAATATCATCTGGGGCAAGAAATGCCATGCTGGTTGCTGGCCCCTTGAGGCCATCCTTAAAGAATAGTTCAACTTTCAAAGAAGGGTCAACTAGTACCTGTCCGCTACTCTCTGGCAAGGCCCTTACGTAGGCAGCGTAAGAAATATTGTTCTCATTAACATTTGCAATAAGAGCCAAAGTTGATCCTAAAAGCAAAATTATTAACGTAAGAACAATGATTTTCTTCCTCATCAGTAGAAAAAATTCTTGTCAATCTTTTATCTGTTTTGACAGGGCGAGTTTGTTAAAACCAATATTTATTAATTTTTCTCATGAGGAAATTCAATCAAGTTGGATTAGCCCCTCTTCCTAAATACTTGAAGTATTTTTACAAGCATCAACCATTGCACATATCCATGAGATATTAGAAGGGCGTTCAAGATCGAAAGTTAGTATCAATAGAAAGATAGATAATATGTTTATTCATATTTATCCTTTAATTCATGACAACTAGCCTTATTTCCCTATCATCATTGGACGACAAATATGTAAAAGAAAAGAGTATTACAAATGCAGAACCAGAATGGTTGATGGATATAAGGAATAATGCATTTTCAAACTATTCTTCTCTACCGCATGAAGTATCACCACTATACAAAAAATATTCTGATGCAAATCTCCTGTACCCAGATCGTGTTTATCTTTCTCAAGGGACTAAAACTTACCAAGCAGAAGGAGATCTTAAAGAGAGAATAAGAGAGCTTGATAAGGATACATGTATTCTGAAAATAGGCTCCTACATAGTTCACACAAAAGTTTCAGACAAGCTACTAAAACAAGGTGTAGTCATTTCAGATCTTAAAAATGCGATAAAGGATCATGGAAGTATTATAAAAGATAGAATGCATTTAAGTCAACTTGACTATTCTGAAGACAAGTTTCTTGCCTTAGAATTGTCTTGTTTTGACTCGGGTATATTTGTGTATATACCAAAAAATATCGTCATTGATGAACCAATAAGAATAATCGATGTACTTGCACCAGATGGAACATCATCCATAACAAGAAATATTGTAATTGCCGAAGCAAATTCAAAAGCAAGTATAGTACAAGAATTATATAGTAATAAACAATCTGATGATAAAATTCAGCAATCACTGTTTGAATTATTGGAATGCTATGTTGGAGCAAACGCAGGACTAGACTTCGTAACACTTCAAGCAATGAATGAGAAGAATTCAGTTAATTTTTCAAATAGAAAAGCGTTTATTGAAAAAGATGCAAAGATGTCATGGTATATGGGACTTTTTGGAGGTCAGCTTTCAAGATATAAAATCGACAATATAATGAAGGGCGAAGGAGCAAGCGCTGAAGATGTAGAAATAATTTTTGGTATTAATGACCAATCATTCGATGTTACATCAAATCTGATTCACTATGGCCCAAATACGAGGGGCAGAGTGTTATCAAAATCAGTAATGAAAGACAATTCCAAATCTCTTTTTAAGGGAATGATAAAAATTGATAAAAACGGAAAATCTGCCGAATCATTTCTTGCCGGGCATGCTATACTGTTGGATAAAGGTGCAAAATCAGATACAATTCCTGGACTGGAAATTGAGACAAATGAGGTTAGGGCCACTCATTCAGCATCTGTTGCGCAGATAGATGAAAATCAAATTTTCTATCTTATGTGTAGGGGGCTTAGTAACGAAGAAGCAAAAAGAGAAATTGTAAGTGGGTTCTTAGAACCATTATCTCGTAAAATGGGCCCTACTATAAGAGCGTGGGTTAATTATTTGATGGAAAATAAATGGCTTGGAAAACCATTAATGCTCAAAACTGATGAAGCAATGGAACACATTCTTGAAGTCGAAAAATCAAGATACAGAGAAACTGAAGATATATTCGAAAAACATTATAAGTATAGATAGACGACTCTGCTAACTATGATTTGTCATGGCATGGATCAAGGCATGTGAACTAAAAGTGGTGAATAACGGTGATATGATAGACTTTGATCATGAAGATAAAAAAATTCTGATAGCAAAGATAAATGATAAGATTTATGCAACCGATAGGATATGCACTCACGCATACGCTGATCTTTCAACAGGATTTTTAAATGAAGATGAAAATACTGTTACTTGCCCATTACATATGTCAAGATTTAATCTAGAAAGTGGGATCCCTGAGAATTTACCTGCCGAAGAACCTCTCAAAATTTATAACACAGAAGTTAGAGATGGTTGGATTCACATTCTAATCTGAAAAATCCAGATTACACAGTTTCATTCTCGTGTTTTACTTTTTTAGGTCTAATGGAATAAATTAACAATCCAATTATTATTGCCATAATTATGTAGTTTATGGGTGGGGTTATAATCATTGAAATTGTTCCTATCTTTGGGATTACATATACTACTTTTCCAACATAGTTTTCCATAAATATTGGAAAGTCTATACCAGGAATGGAATACGGATTTGCATCTCCTTGTGTCCTTACAACTTCCTTTCCAAAAAAAGTTCCAATTTCAGATATCCTATGTACAATTACCTTGGGTTTTCCATCTTCTGTTTTTGCTTCTGGAGCTCTAAAAACAATAATGTCCCCAACATTAAGATTATTAAATAAAGTATCAAAGGAATTATTCTTAATAATGACAATATCGCCTATGTTTATCTTTGGAATCATACTCCCACTTACTACTACGTAAAAGGGATTGAAAGATCCAAAAAATGTGTATATAGAAAGTAGACCTCCTCCAATAATAATCGCAATCGCTATCAAACTATATATCGTGTTTTTTTTCATTTTAGATTTAATCTTCTAATCTATCGGAATGACCATTAAAACTTATTGATCCGTTTTAACAACATTAAAAAATATATCTAGCAAAATTCGTTTACTTATTATGGAAAAAAAAGAGCACAATCAACTTGCAAGAGAAGATTCTATCAGGAACAAAGAAAAATGTCATAATTTACTCTTATTATCTCAAAAAATCCGTTATGTTGGAATGATAAACAATTTTGGTAGGACTGTTGCAGGACAGCTACGCCCGGGCCTCATACCACTACTTAATGTTGAACAAGCAATCAATGAACATTTCATTGAGGCGACTCGCAACCATCTTAGAAAAACATTTGATTCGACATTAGGGACCACATTGTACACACTTACCGTAAATGAGAAGGTATTTACTTTGACCTTTCCGTTGCACTCCGGGGGATATTATTACATAACTCTGGATAATGATATCGGGAGGGAAGAACTAGTAAAATTGATAGATTTGTTGACTCAAAAAATCAATACTAATTCGAGTTAGCATTTAGCTTATTTTGCAAGAGCCTTTAATCTCTTTTTAAATTCGACGTCTCTTGAAATTGATGGATGAGCAGGATCTACTAACAAGATTTCATACCAAATGTTTTTACCGTCTTTGTACAGGAAATAAGAACCAATAACTTCCATATTAGGAAACTTTTCATTTACTCTTCTTTCAGCAACTAGTTTCATACTATCTGTTTGTTTGATTCTAACTACGCCCAGGTGTTTTGGTCTTCTTCCAGATGTGGGACGTTGCTTCCTCATTCCGCCTCTTCCAACCTTTGTACGAACTACGATTATGCCCTGTTTTGCCTTGTACCCCAATTTATGGGCCCTATCCAATCTAGTAGGTCTTTCAATTCTGTGTATGGTTGGTTCCTTTCTCCATGCCATGGCTTTCTCCTTTAGTTCTTCTGAGTTGGCTTTCCACATTCTTGTCCACATTTCAGCCATATACTGATGCATATTACAGATAACTCCAGATAAGACCTTAATATCTGTATTTTGTTAAATAAACGAACAAGAAAACGAAAACTACAAAATATACTTTGATTTGATATTTTTCATTTATTGGTCAGTAAGGTCTGTATTACTTTTTCTGCTATGACGGTTGAAGCAAGTTCCTGTGCTTCTTTAGTTTGAGCAGCAATATGAGGGCTGCAAATGATATTGGGGAGGTTTACTAGCTCCGTATTGGTGGGAGGTTCCACTTCGAAAACATCAAGCGCTGCTCCAGCGATTCTTTTCTCAGTTAACGCAATAAATAAAGACTGTTCGTCTATTATTTCTCCCCTTGATGTATTAATTAGGAAAGAACTTGGTTTCATATGCGATAGTGTCTCCATATTAATTAGATGTCTCGTTTCTTCCGTGAGTGGTACATGACATGTTACAAAGTCCGAATTCTCTAGTAGTGTCTTTAAATCTGTTTTAATCAGACCTACTTCCCTGACATATTCTTGATTTATCGGAAAGATATCATATCCTATCAAGTTCATTCGAAGGCATTTTGCGATTCGCCCTACGTTTCTGCCTATATTTCCTACGCCTATTATTCCCAAATATTTTCCTCTTAGTTCGCCACCAACAAGTTCTTTTTTTAACCATTTACCATTCTTGATTCCATCGCTTGCCTTGGGGATATTTCTGGACAACGCAATCATATGGCCAATCACCAATTCTGATACTGCGTTCATTGCAGCTTCAGCAGCATTTAAAACCTTAATTCCTTTAGATTCGGCATGATCTGTATCTATATTATCCAATCCGACTCCTACTCTTGCAATAATTTTGACATTTGGAGCTGCATCAATTACCGCTTTTGTTATTTTTGTTCTGCTTCTTACTACAATCACGTCGCACTCTCTTACAGCGGATAGTAGTTCATTTGATTCAATATCGGGTTTGTAATTGACCATTAAGCCGGCTTTTTTTAGAATGGTTATGCCTGCATCATCTATAGTATCACAGATAATTACACTCCCCTCAACCTGCATGAGATATCCAAATTACAGGTCTTATAATTTGGTTGCTAAAGGAATTTACTTGTAACTAGAATTGGAAATTATTTCGGCAATTACTGAATCAACATAATACTTTTGCTTTTTTTCAAAATCATTAATTTCCCACGCAAAATGACTTCCGCCAGTCTTAGTTGGCTCTGTAATTCCAATATTTTTACCTACATCATTGAGTTGGGGATTAGATTCATAGACCTTCCCGTCAGATTTTACATAA
>DASUQJ010000064.1:0-4742 GCA_036280615.1 Nitrososphaeraceae archaeon | reverse complement strand
CCGCGGTTTGGTACCTCGATGTCGGCTCTTCCCATCCTGGTTCTGCAGCAGGAGCCAAGGGTGGGGCTGCTCGCCCATTAAAGGGGAACGTGAGCTGGGTTTAGACCGTCGTGAGACAGGTCGGTCTCTGCCTGACAGGGGTGTAGTTGTTTGAGGGGAAGTTGCCCATAGTACGAGAGGAACAGGGCAGCGCAGCCTCTGGTTTATCAGTTGTCCGACAGGGCAGGCTGAGCCGCTAAGCTGTTTAGGATAACTCCTGAAAGCATCTAAGGAGGAAACCTTTCCCGAGAAAAGACAACCTTCCGTAAGGAGAAGGGCAGCTATAGAAGATAGCGTTGATAGAATGGAGGTGTACGCATCGAGCTTTTTGCGAGATGTTCAGCCTGCCATTACTAATAGCCCAACGCACCTGATTTACAGACTAACTAGATGATGGATTCAGTATCATTCAATACGATAGAATTCACTGTTTAGTTCAGTTCGCCAATTCGTCAAATTGTTCTTTTGTATGACAATCTTTTTTATTTCTTTTTGATATTTCATAATCGTAATAAATAGGTCTTGTAAAGGATTCTAGTAGTGACATCTAACAGTTTGAACGATCTGTATAAAAAAAAAACTCGCAACTCAAGAAAATCCTATAACAATTCTGTAAGGATCTTCCCCGGAGGTATTAGTCATAATATTCGATTTTTTAGGCCCTATCCGTTTTTTGTAAATAAGGCAAGAGATAAACACCTCTTTGATGTTGATGGCAACAAGTACATTGACTACTGGATGGGGCACTGGGCGCTAATTCTAGGTCATTCTCCTAATGAAGTCGTTAAGAAACTTGATCGCCAAATACATCAGGGTACACTATATGGTACTGTAAATGATATTAGTATCAAGCTAGGAGAAACCATAAAAAAATCGGTCCCTATTAGCGAGCTTTTAAGATTCTGTACTACTGGCTCCGAAGCTACAATGTACGCGATTCGAATAGCTAGGGCCGTGACTAAAAAAAGGATTATTTGTAAAACTATTGGTGGCTGGCATGGATTTAATACCGATTTGATGCAGTCTGTGAATTACCCATTTGAAGTTGATGAAGGAGTAGGTATGACTGGCAGGGAGGGTGATTTCGTTGAATCAATTCCATTTAATGATCTTCATCGATCTATCAAATTATTGGACAGCGTAAAAGATGATTTAGCATGTATCATTCTTGAACCCGTATTGGGAGGTGGAGGTTGTATTCCTGCAGATACCAATTACTTGAAGGGTCTGGAAGAGTATTGTAAAAGAAATGATATATTGTTTGTTTTAGATGAAATTGTTACTGGATTTAGACTTAATTTTGGTAGCCTTTCATCCCTATATCGTTTAGACCCGGATATAATTACCCTTGGAAAAATTGTTGGAGGAGGTCTTCCGATAGGAGCAGTATGTGGTAAAAAGGAGGTAATGAAACTAGCTAATCCTGTTGAGAACAGAGATAAGGAACGGCTATGCTACATTGGCGGAGGAACATTTTCATCAAATCCTCTTACTATGACTGCCGGATACGCCACCCTTGATTATATCAGAAAAAATCGTAGTACATTTTATGACAAGATTAACAAATTAGGAGATAAAGCTAGAAATGGTTTGACAAAATTATTTTCAGAATATGGATTGAAAACACAAGTAACCGGTATTGGTTCTCTTTTTCTGACACACTTTCTTTCAAATAGAGTAAATGAAATAAGGAGTGCAAATGATGTGGCTTTATGCGATGGTCAAATGCTTACTAAGTATCACTTCTCATTGATGGCAAAATATGGAATTTTTTTCCTACCGCATAAGATGGGTGCTATCTCAATCGTTCACAACGAAAAGGATATTCAGAGTCTCATTAATGCTACCGAGAAAATAATTCAATCAGATATTTTGATAAGAGTAAAAAACTAGTCATATTCACCTTTACTTTAACGCGCTTGCGCATGTGGCGACCTGATTGGGAAGACTACATCACCACGAGTCATTCATCAATAAAGATAAATTAATTGATATAGTACCAGTAATTTCCTTATAGTTGATTACTTTTGGAAAAGGTAAATCATCTCACAACTTTTTCATGTAACCCTAGTGTTCATTTTCAAAATTCTAAATCAGATACCAAAAAAGTATGGGTAGAAGCATTTGGGTGCTCTGCTAACATAGCAGATGCAGAAATAATCAAAGGACTACTTTGCAATAATGGATATGAGTTGACTTCTATTAGAAAAAATTCGGATGTCAGCGTCCTAGTCACATGTGCTGTGAAGGATGCGACTGAACATAGAATGATTTCAAAAATAAAAAGATACTCAAAAGATAAACCGCTTGTTGTTGCTGGATGTCTTCCAAAAACAAGCATGAAATTGATTGAATCCTACTCTCCTGATTCCTCACTCATGGGGCCGCAGTCCCTGGATAGAACGCTACAAGTTGTTGATGCTTCTTTGAACGGTCGAAAGGTTGTGGCATTAGAAGATTCCATGTCAACAAAGCTAAATTTTCCAAGATTAAGATTAAATCCAGTAATCAGTATTATTGAAATCTCCAGTGGATGCCTAAGCGAATGTAGCTTTTGTCAAACGAAATTAGCAAAAGGATCATTAAAGAGCTATAGAATTGGTGAAATAGTAAGGCAAATGGAAGATGACGTAGCAGCAAATTGCAAAGAAATTTGGTTAACTTCAACTGACAATGGATGTTATGGATTGGATTTGAAAACTGATCTAGTTGAACTACTCGAACAGTGTTCCAATGTTGAGGGAGAATTTAAAATTCGTGTCGGTATGATGAATCCCATGTATGTTCCAAAGTTTTTGGACAGATTAATTTCACTTTATCGCGATAATGACAAGATGTTCAAATTCCTTCATATGCCTGTGCAAAGCGGAAGTGAGAGAATTCTGCGTAAAATGAAGAGGGGTCATACTGCGAAGATTTTTCTTGACGTGGTAAAAGAACTGAGAAAAAAAATACCAGCGATAACAATTGCTACAGATATTATTACTGGGTTTCCATCAGAATCCGAGAGCGACTTTGAAGAGACTCTAAACCTTATAGAAGTAAGTCAACCAGACGTCATAAATTCTTCCAGATATAGTCCTCGTCCTGGAACAGTCGCTTCCAAATATCCAAGACTAAATACAAAGATTGTGAAAGAAAGAAGTACTAGACTACATGAGACAATCAAGAAAACCTCAATGAGTAGAAATCAAATGTGGTATGGATGGAACGGTAAAATTTTGATAGATGAACTTTTAGAAAATGGCAAGATACAAGGCAGAAATTACGCCTATAGACCAGTAATAATAAATTTGCCAAGAGCAGAAAAATTTGATCCAAAGCGGTTACTAGGACATTCTCTATCAGTAAAAGTCGTAGAAATTTCAAATTATTCCTTATTAGGGAAATTAATTTCCTAAATCCCATAATCTTATCAACTTTTTTGTACCAAATATGATGCTTGATTTAATCAACTAAATTTTTATTCTAATACTCAATGTTCTGATTAGGAGTTGATTTGATTGTCAGAGGACTTTATTGAATTAAGAAAACCTGCGTTGATAATCGGAATCGGTAAAATTGGCAAAAATATCATATCGAAATTAAACAATGTGGAACATGATTTCTTATTAATTAGTAACCATAGAGATGATCTTGAAGTCTGCAATTCGCTTCATGTAGATTGTAAATCTTGGATTAATCCTTCGAGTTACAAAATCCGATCTTTTCTAGAGATTCATAAGGAAGAGATTTGCTCAAAATTATCAGGGTATGAAACTATCATTTTAGTAACTAGTTTGGCTGACAAATCAGGTATTGCAATTGCTCCTATAGTCTCGCATATCGCAAAAAGCATACTTGACAAGACAGTAATCTCACTTGTGACCATGCCTTTTGGACATGAAAAGGATAGATTGTTTCAAGCTAGCATATCACTAAAAAGAATATCATTAAATTCTGACATTAACTTTGTTGTTGACAATGATGCCTATGTCGAAATTAATCCTAATCTCACAGTTAAAGATTGTTCAGAAATATCTGACGAGGTTGTCCTCAACACAATCAAATTGATTCCTGAGATAGCATTGAATTTAGGAACAAATCTAGTGTCTGGAACCATGAAAGAGAACAATATTGAGGTGGGCATAAAAGATCTAATAACACAACTATATTCATCATTGGGTACGTCCTCAATAACAAAATCCATTCTTTATGTAAATGGTGCAAGAAACGAACCTATTGGAAAACTAAATGAATTGTTGAGTAACTTTCAAAATTCATTGGAAGGAGATACAAATGATGTTTCGTTCGTAGTTACTGATTCTTCTAGGAATAACATGCATCTCATTACATCAATAAAAGGAAGAACGAAGTTCGATTCCTACGACCCACTCAACATGATACCTGATGACAACGTTTTAGATTGGGATATACCGGAATCGCATCCGAACATAGATTTACCATTACCTTTAATCGATTAGATAGAAATTCATTTTATTCTCAACGAATTTCAACGAATTACACTACATGAATTAGTTCTAAATATTGGATTGTTATTCTAAATAATTTCTTAATTTCTATTTACTTTTATCCTTAGGCTCTTCCTCTACTTCCTCTACTTTCTTCTCTTCCTGCACTTTAGGCTCTTCCTCTACTTTCTTCTCTTCCTGCACTTTAGGCTCTTCCTCTACTTTCTTCTCTTCCTGCACTTTAGGCTCTTC
>DASUQJ010000063.1:0-5160 GCA_036280615.1 Nitrososphaeraceae archaeon | reverse complement strand
GTTACCAGAAATAGAAAGCAAATTATATTTAACTCGGCTATTTGAAATAATCACAAAACATAAGATTAGTGTTCTTATGCCATCTTCCGGGTATGATATCTACCATTATAGTAAAAACAAGGAAAAATTATTGAAGTTGGGGGCAGTACCAGTTGTAAGTGATGAAAAGACAATGGAGACATGTAGAGACAAGATGCAAACTTTTGATTATCTTTCGAAAAAATTTGATTTACCTTTCACTACTTTAGACTCAAGGAAAATATGGAGATTCCCACTTATTGCAAAACCAAGATATGGAAAAGGAAGCAAAGGTATTGTAAAAATAGATAATGAAAATGATTTGAAATATATTCAATCAAAACAAGATGACTTGATTTTTCAACAATATTTACCCGGTACTGAATATACAATAGATGTACTCTCAAACTTGGAAGGTGAACCAATAATTGCCGTTCCTAGAATCAGACTTCAGACAAGGGCAGGAATCTCAACCATGGGTAAAATTGTCAAGGACAAAAATATTTCTGAAACATGCAAATCGGTTGCAAAATATCTGAAGATAAGAGGACCGTGTTGCATTCAGATGAAGGAATCAGAAGAGGGCATCCTCAAAATAGTTGAAGTTAATCCACGGTTGGGAGGAGGTACAATATTCACTACTCTGGCCGGTGCAAATTTCCCAGCAATGATCCTGGATATGGTAAAAGGCAAGAAATTCAAGATACCGAAGATATCTGAAATCACCATAGTGCGATATTTTGAAGAGATAGTAGTGGAAAATGGAAAGGCAATGAAATATGACTTGAATTTAGTATGACATCCATATTTTGTTGAAATTTTTTTCCGCAGCTAATGTCCTTTATTTCAAACACTTCACCAATCTTACACGGCCAATATCCGGTAAATTTCATCATAATCACTGAAAACCCTATTATCATCATAAAGGTAACAAGTATCGCACTAATATAGGCCATTATCAAGTATCACTTGCAACAGAATATGATGGAGTCGTCCGAGGACAGAATCATGTTTTTATTATCTCCAACTCTTGTTTCTAATAGTTATTGCCGAATATATTAGAAGCCAAGTGTACACGAAAGTAGTAATGAACGTAAAGGGCGGTCTATACAACCATAGCCCATCATCAGGGTTTCTTAACCTGTACTCTACTGCATAAATCATTCCTGTAAACATTACACCCGCAATCCAGAATAACACTGAAATAAAATCTCCTTTAATTGGCAAAATTGCTATAGTGTAGAAAAGAACGTATGGTCTAATTAGCTTCATAGCAGTTTGAATATAATATAAAAGCGCAATAAATGAAGGTCTTTTCCAATATATTCCACCAGTTGCAAAAAGACTGCGAATAAAGCTCTTCTTCCAACGTATTTGTTGTCTTGCTAGCGATCCGAACGTTTTGGGAACGCCCACGTTTACTTTGATGCTATTCGAGTATTCCACATTCCATTTTAAGGGACGGTTGGAAAATTCAGCATCAGGATCCAATGATTTTTTCATTGTTTCAATATCGTCGTCGCCTGTCTGCAAGATAGGCATATGTTCACGTTGTTTCTTATTGCCTAAAGTATCAAGTGTTGCACGAGTGCCCAAAATATGCGCTGTCATTCTCCTATCAGTACAGAATTTAAAATCCATACCCAAAAATCTATCATTGGCCCAGTCGGGAATAAAGTCCTGAATTGCGACTCGCCTGTAAAAGCTGAGCGATCCAGAACAGCATGTTACTGATTTAAACGAACTCTCAGCAGCTTTAATTGATCTACAAGATATATCTATGTACACCTGTTGAAACTTTTCTATTGTATTTCCGCGTAGCGCGCTCCTAACGCTGCCATGACAGGTCAATGCACCTAATTTTCTATCATTATGAAATATTTTGGCGGCTTTCTCTACAGCGTCAATTGCCATGTCGCAATCACTGTCCATAAATGCATAAATTTCGCCCCGAGCTATCTCACTTGCTGCCTCAACTGCCTTTTTCTTTCCAACGCTCTTTGAAAGATGCAAAATACTTAAATCGTCTGTGCGATTTTCTTTACGCATTTCATCAAGAATTTCTCCAGTACCGTCGGTACTACCATCATTTACAACAATTATTTCCTTATTCCTATACGTTTGATTCAAACAGGATTGAACGCAATTTCGAATATTATTTTCCTCATTTTTTGCTGGTACTACTATACTTATTAGAGGACCGTTTGAAATATCAAGATTTTTAGCATTCAAATAAGGGTCCTTATACTTAAAATAGGAAAGCACTAGGACACACAATAAAACAAAACTAGTGAGAATACTGTAGAGACCTACTAATGGATCAACAAGATAGATTGTAAAATATACTTTCGCCCCTAAAACGCAACCAACTGCTATTACCATCAGGACTCTTACTAGCCATTTCCTTTTTTCAAGCTCTGAATACCGTGAAGTTTGTTCTTGGAAGGTCATTCATAGACACCCATCTGAATAAATTTTAATCTAGATAATAAAGTCATTAATGGTACCTCACTACATATAGAGTTTATTTTTCTTATTAGTTTTGTCATTGCAATAAACATGATTGTATTGCCAAAAAGGGCCAACCTAGTTGAGAGGTGCAATTTCCCTTACGCTAAATTTCTTGATATCTACGTCTGTAGCACCATCCCACCTGAAAGAGGCAATTGGTCCACCCCATGTAATTATCTGATCAGCTTCTCCTCCGCATTCTCCACCAGTATTTCCCCAGCCACCCTTGTCGATTTTCTCAGCGGCCTTGGTCCAATCATTATTATTGTTTTTATCCAACCATAGCTCTAATTTTACCATTGTTTTGTCGTCCTGGACGATGTTGTACATGATTACCTTTAGTCCTACCCACTTGTCTTTGATAGGTCCAATATTTTTTCCAAATTCTCCAAAGACATAACCTCCAGTGTGCCATTGTTCTTTTGAGAATCTAGTCGAGCCATCATAAAATAAGTCGCCCTTATATGCAACACCCTCGCATCCTTGGGGAGAGCCGTATCCAGTGTGTCTTGCTCCTCTGGCATACCACACAAAATTGTCATTATTGCCACTGTTAAGCTTAACATATCCTGTTATCTCTACATCTTTCCAATCGTTTGGAGATTGCATATATCCTGCTAAGGCGATTTTGTTATGATCCAACGTCTTAATTTCTTCAGGATGAAATCCAGAAGAGGTAAACACACCCATTCTTACTTTGGTTGATTTTATCTTAAATGAACCATCAGGATTCTTTGTCAATGTGGTCTGCGGTGAAAACCTAGTGTCGCTGTTGGGGTTTGATTTGAGATACCATTGTTCTCCATCTTTCTTTGTTGGATAGATTTTAGTTACTCCAAATTTGTCAAAGTTTTTTTTTTCATCAGTTAACTGGCTGTCATCCTGCTGATTATTGTCCTCACTTGATTGTTCGATATCTAGAGGAATATTGCTTACATCACAGTATTCATCAATCTGTCCGTTTCCATCATTATCCTGACCGTCTCCACATATCTCCTGTTCAGGTTCTACTTGAGGGGATTGATTGTCATCCTGTGGTGGAATATTGCTTACATCACAGTATTCATCAATCTGTCCGTTTCCATCATTATCCTGACCGTCTCCACATATTTCTGGTTTTGCAACCTGTTCCTGAATCAAACTATTTATCAATTGGTTAATCAAATCATTAGTATTGGCGTTCGATACTTTCTTCTCACTGGTAGGGAAATAGTCATAAATGACCTGACCGGCTCCAGATGATTTGTAAAAGGGATTATCTTTAGCCGCAATCTGTGAAACATAGACTGATGGATATGCTTCTGAGTTTTGCACTAATTGTGGTATAGAAAGGTTAAACGAGAATAATATGGCAAGTGTGAAAGACACAAGTAAAATTCTGTTGCTTGAATTTTTCTTCATTTGAAAAAAGTCACCGCCAATATATCGTAAGTTATTATAAAAACTAGGAAGACTATGAACGGTCTGGATACTCTATATGATTTAGTTTTATGACTAGTAAGTAGCCTTTTTACGAAATACACGTCTTGATACTTGAAAACAAGATATTAATACAAAACCATAATTTCTACCTAAATTAGGTATTAAAAGTATTGAACATAAGACTCTTTGTTAGTATTGGATCATAACTATCTTAATTAATAATAATCAATTTTTCTATAACAATTATCCTGAATCTCTACAATCTGAGATGTCAAAATTAAGACCTTTTACTAAATCTAGATAGTAACAACTATAACTTTAATATAGTGCTCAAGTTTGATATACTTATTTAAATTCAGTTGTATTACTATAATATTCATGACATAATAAGAGTTGACTCAGATGTGATTCTGTACGAATTAGAGTACTTCAAATCAAAAGAATTCGAAAAATCAGATCTTAGTATAAAGACTTCTGATTCATTACAAGGGGGACTGAGATTTACAAGAAAAATATTAGAAGACAGGTCAAATAATTCGCACAAGATACTCTATACAGAACATTTTGGTTCAGCCGGTGCTCAGTTCAGTATTGAATTTGGAAAGAGAATTGAAGTAACTATCAACAAATTGATATCCAAATCTAAGCATGTACTCTATGTTAATCTAGTCGAACCATTGCTTCGATTTCTTTTCATATCCAGGGGATTCATATTATTGCATTCTGCATGTGTGGACAAGAATGCTTCTGGATTACTTATGTCTGCTCCACCAGATACCGGAAAAACGACAACTGTTTTGAAATGCGTTAAAAAAGGATATTCTTTTCTATCTGATGATATGACAATAATTAGGTTGCCTAATAAGGCGTTGTGTTTTCCGAAACCTATGACTATAAGCTCCCATACTTTTAAAACTGCCGTTAGTGTTTCTAATTATCGTGATACTGATCGCAGTTTGAGGCTTCGAAGTCTAGTTCATTCGAAAACAGGTCGAGCTTTTATGCACAAATTAGCAAAGCTAAACGTACCTATCTTTACCATAAATACAATTGGTCAATCTATAGTACGACCTCCAAAATATAGTATCAACGCAATTCTGCAAAATGCAAAAATAAAAAAGGATACCAAAGTAGATAACCTGTACTTTCTTAAAAGGGAAGGTAATGAATTCATTCAACTCGATACTACCACTGCGCTTGATCTTGCTG
>DASUQJ010000062.1:0-2710 GCA_036280615.1 Nitrososphaeraceae archaeon | reverse complement strand
AGCAGTCGTTATCCCATTTGGATTGATCGCAACAATTTCGCTCAAGCCCAATTCTCTGAATACTTGGACGTCGTTTTGGTCCCCATAGCTGCATACCATAACTGCACCCGAACCGAACTCTTGTTTAGCTGAATGATGAGGCAAAACCTTAACTTCCCTTCTAAAGATAGGAATCTCAACATACTTTCCGTGGAACTTAACGTAACGCTCATCTTGTGGATTTACGATAACACACTGACAAGCAAACAATAACTCGGGCCTAGTAGATGCTATAACAATTTTCTCAGTTGTTTGACGGACCTTGAAATACATATAAGCAAGTTTTGCGGGCAGGTCTTCATAGACAATTTCTGCATCAGCAATAGTTGTTCCACAATCAGCACAAAAGTTATTTGGCCTTGTTGCAAGATAAACAAGACGGCGCTTCCATAAATCAATAAAGGTATTCTGGGTTAATGACCTAAATTCATCAGAGTCGGTGCGATAGTATTGATCAAAGTTACAACTCAAACCCATATCTTTCATAATGCGGATCATTTCAGCCTCCAAATCATCGAGCGCAACTTTACAAAGATCAAGAAATCTTTCTCTTTCCATCTTTCTCATTCGGATTTTGTATTTCTTTTCTGTGTAAATTTCAACAGGCAGCCCGTTTCTATCTATGCCTATTGGAAACAAGACATTCTGCCCTGACATTCTTGCAAATCGTGCAATCATGTCTATCTGCGCGTAATGAGCAGCAGCTCCGATATGCCAAGGCCTGCCGGAAGGATAAGGTGGTGGTGTATCAATCACAAACGGGCTTTTATCTGATTCAACAGAAAAGTTGTAAGTATCATCTGACTCCCACTTTTTTAGGATTTCCATCTCCAAGGTAGGATTCCAAGACTTTGCCTCTATTTTTGGGACCATTCGTATTTCATTCAATGGCGTAAACATGGAGTTATTAACGTTAGTGTCTCAGAAAGTTCTATTATCATCGTTTACTAAACTGTAATCCGCGCGCAATCTCCTAGACATTCAAACCCCTTAATTATCTCATGCGCTTTGGTCGTTTTTCTGAACTTGCAATGGAGGTTAAAATTGATTTCATCTCAATCTTTCAGACCTCGCAGTCCATTTGCCTGAGTCCATACCAAGAACAATGTTTCCAATAACGTGCCCGTCGCTGTATACCTTAGCGTATTCTTTGCCTCCCCCGAATAATGACTGCAACAGATTGCTTTTCTGATGATAACCTGCTTCTACCACCTTTATGTTTAACTTTTTACTTGTTCTTATTATGATATCTCGAGCCGCCGACCAGTCACCATTCCAAGATATCACTTCAAAGTTGCCAAAGTTTATTGTCGACAAAATATATCCCTCCAGCTTTGCAGTGAATTTTTTATTGTTCCTGATGGCATAGGATTTCATCCATTCTATTGAATTCATTGCATTTCTTTCTTCAACCGCAAAATTGTCAGCATTAGCCAAGTTATTTATTTATTTATGCTAACGGCCTTCATTTTATTTATTATGCTAATTAATTTATCAATCTGCTTCTCTGTTTCAAGCTATTTTATCAGAAATAAATCAGTGCCTTTTATCCCAAAGTCACATCCTTCTTCTTGGATCCCAAATAACAGTGATTGAAACACTAAGACAATCATAGTAGCTGTGCTGGTAGCTGGGTTGTCCTATTATTCTATTTTGAAAATGTAAAAAGGTCTTACGGATACAAGCTCATTCGTCTTCTTTTAAGCTTTTGTATAGTCTAATACCCAAATATCTTTCCAGTTTTTTTGCAAACCCCTCATCAGGCTTCAAGGCCCCCGTTTCGAGTTTTCGCAGCAATATCGCTCTCTCATTCATTTTTATCCCGAGCTGTTCATGTGACAGACCCAATTTCATACGCGCTTGTCTAATAATTTTTGCAAATTCAGGATTAAGCATGGTATCGTCGGTAAGCTGAATTCTTCGAGTCTTATCTCTTGAGGAAAATGAAGAGCCATTTTGCTTTCTCAAACCTCGAGCAGGTGGCACATAGGGCTTGCCTCTTCTTGAGCAACCCATACAAACATTCAAAACAGTATTATCTATCATTATGGATCTCTTTCCATCGGTGATTGAGCGACCACATAGTTCACAAAATGAAGTTGACATCGAGAATATGTATACTAATGTGAATTTAGCCTTTTCTAAGGGATAAAAAAAATCTTTAATAGGATTTCCCGGAGTCAAACAGGATACCCGTAGGTATTCTTTTTAGATTCAGCACTCTGAATGCTATTTATAAGTATATTTATTGCAGGACAAATTAACTCAATCAATGAAACCATTACCACTAAATCCAGGGGAAAAAATTTCTCATCATATAGATGCATTATTTGGACTTGGAGTTTCTAGCGCTCTACCAATTGAGAAAATTCAATTTGAATATTCGAGGAGGACAGGACGTATTAGAAGCTTCAGTCTAGAGAATCGGTTAATCGCGACGTTGAGAACAGATGGTGGACTTGCCCTGACAGTATTTGGTGCACAGGAGCTGTCAAAGGTTAAGGTTTTTGAACAGAATTGTATTATTCCTGCGCAGGACGCGCTTCCTTTTGTTAGTGAAGGGAAATCTTTATTTTGTAAACACGTACAATGGTGTGGTTCAAATATAAGATCTGGTTCCGATGTAGCAGTGGTAGAAAAAGTTAGTAACAGAATTCGGGTCATAGCAACT
>DASUQJ010000061.1:0-7999 GCA_036280615.1 Nitrososphaeraceae archaeon | reverse complement strand
CACAGATGTGTTATTATGAAATATCTAAAATTGAATCAAGTCTCAGGAAAAAATGGATAAGTGGACTTTTGAAAAATCATCATTATGTAATATATGCATCTGCACCTGATAGGGCGGTGGCATTTGAAACTGCATTACTTGAAGATGAGGACCTGATAAACAAGTAACATCAGAAGCGAAAAAACAAAACTGCTAACTTAAACACTTATGGTGTAAAATTAACTGCTCATATTTTGTAAATAATTAGATCTATTGAATACTTAGACGAGTAACACTAAACCATCAAAATGTTACTAGAATCAAATGATAATCATTCTTTTAAATCGTTAATATCTTTATCTAATCAATTGGGAAATTACAAAAAAATGAAGGGGAATTCGGTCATAAATTAAATGAGTGTTACTTTCTGTCGTCAATGCTAGGACTGTCTCTTAGTTTTGCTGCTGAAGGAAGGGTCGTTGATCGATAACCTTGTGATACAATTCTAGGAATCAAAAGGTTTCGAACTCCATCTTTGATTTCTTGTATTGACATGTTATTTTCAAATACTCTGAACAACCAAGCAATAATTGCACGAAATTCTTTAAGGATTTAATGAAAAATTGAAGAAATACTAATATAATTTTAATGAATATTATAGTTTTATGCTAAAAATTGGGTAATAGTTCAATAAATTATGAAATATTTAATTCTTTTCGTGGCCGGGCATTTCAATATTTTCTAAAGTTTTAACGATAAAAATTGAGGTCAACTCATGTTCTAATTTTTTTTACTAGATGATTTCAAAAAACTGACTATTTGTTGTAAGTATATTTCTGTTCTCTTAACCGCATGGCATTAGCCTCAATTCAACAAAACGAAATGACAACCAGTCAAACGGTAAATCAGGTACAACCAAGTGTAAGTAACCAAGGTTTTACTGTAGGACAAAGTTGGGGAGCTTTGAGAAAAGCTTGGAAAGGGTATCGAATTGCAAAGGTACAAAACGACGATACCAAAATGACAGAGTACGCAACCAAGATTAGAAAAATTCAGGGCGAATTAAACATAGCCATATCTTCATTCCCTAATTTGGGAATCTCCTAATTTTTTTTAATAGATCAAAATATTAAGTTTTTATTAATTTTTCTTAGGGTTTACTTTAAGTTCAAGGAAGTCAACTTCGGTCGTCCACATTATCCTCTACTGCTTCTAGCTTACAATACAGGTAACAGGATTGTACTATATGCAATCTCCACCTAACTCTGAAATTATCGATAATCATGATTAGAATATTCACGAGACTTAAAATTTAACGATTGAAATGTCGTCACAAAATCCCGAATACGAAAAAACATCTTTGCATATCAAAAACCGATATTAACGAATGAGTAGATCAATCAATTGCAAAACGACAGGAGAAAATTATGCCTGCGTTTATTTCTTTTCTTCTGGTTTGGTCTTGTCCTCAACTAACTTGTATTTTAATAGCACCTTGTATGCCAAGAATACAAGTAATGCTATAATGATAAATTCTATAATGTTTGAAATTAGATCACCGTACTTGAATTCGGAGGGCGTACCGTATATACCCGTAACAGTTGCAGACATGTTACTAAGACTTCCTGGTAAGAATAGACCAATAGTAGGATCAATAATATCCTTAACAAATGACGATACCACTTTCGAGACTGCTTGACCTATAACGAAGGCAATAGCCAATCCAATTATTCCAAAGGTTATAAGGAACGCGATATACTGCTCTTTGAATGATTTTTTCTCTGGAGGCGGTTGATCTGTCAAAGTTACAATTTTGCCGCATTTAGAGCATATCACGACAAGTGTTGAATAAAGTTGACATAGAAATGTGCCTATTTTATACCCTTGAGACACGGAGTAAGGATTTAATAAATATCAATAATGAAATTTGGATCACCCTTTGAGATGCTGGCAGAGCGTGGCGCTCTTAATCTTGTGTCATTATGGAACACGGCTTCATCAGATTTATTCGGCAGTTATCAAGAAATAGATAATCACGATTATTAATACGCAATTTTTCTAGATTTCACATCTTATATAGGCAGGGCTTTTTTAATGACCTTCAAGTAAAGAATCAATTTTCTTGTTCAAGTCGAAAATTTTCTCTAGTAATTTTTCATTTTTTTCTTCGAGAACTTTGATTTTCTCTAGTAGTTTTTCATTATAATTTTCTATCTGTTCAATGCGATTTAGTGTGTAATCCTGCTTATCGGAAGTCTTCTTTTGTCTATTGAATATCCACCAACTAATTATTGCACCAATTATTGCACCAGCAATGATTCCTAGATAAGTACTAGATGAGTTGGTCATATCCATGCAATCCCTAGATAATTCTGGTAAGCAACCCCAAGTTAGATCCCATGACCACATGATTTTAGATTATAACAATCTATATTTTATTATTTTTTATACAGGACTATCCTCTGTAAGTAAATTCAAAACATGTGTTTATGTTATCTACCACTACCTGGTAAACCAATTCCTTTCAATGGAGTACGATAATCCGTGGTTAGGTTAATTCCCTCTTTTGTGGTTACGATAATTTTTTCTATATGCGTTTCAGGTTTTGGATAAAAGAAAAATGATTGACCTGACGCCAGACTATCTAAATATTGGACATCATTTTTTCCCAGATACACACTAATATTTGAGAGTGGATTCGTTCCAATATTATTGATTCTTACCCTGTAGTAAGTACCAGCAATATCAGTCGTATCCTTAGTCGCATCAACTTCTAGTGCATACGGAACTCTGGATTCTTGTTTTATGAATAAAAAAATTAATGCAGCTATAAATATCCCTCCTATCAAAGAATAGTAAAGATAAGTTCTTCTCATCATCATTTCTAAGAATAAGTCATTTAATAATTTAGATCAGAATCTGAGTGTTGGATATCCTAATTCACAAAAAATTACCTTATTTATGTACTGAAAATAATCAATGCACAATGCACCCAAACCTAGATCGAGTATTATTGCTCAAAAATAGTAAATTCAAAGAAATAATAAAACGAATATTGCAAAATATAAATTCATAAGCTCAGTTCTATGATCTGAATTGGCTTTTGATATACCCAACTGGATCGCTGTATTCATTGAAATAGGAATTGCAATTGCAATTGCAATAGTGGTATACAAACTTCAATTTAGAACTTCAAAGTTAGCCGAAGAGCTTCTGTCGAAGATTTCATCAATGACCTCCAGAGTGGATGCAATATTGGAGCAAAGAAGATTAGATGAAAAATCCAAAAAAACATTCGAATGTAAAAGGATCATCGATCACTTGGAGTATATACAGAAAAAAGTTCAAGAATTAAAGGAGTATTTAACTAATTACATCTCTGGAGATACTACGAGCGAGCAATTGCAATATTTTATAAAGCAAAATTTCATGCCTATCGCCGAATACAGAATTCATGAGATAGAGGATGCTACGAGGCAATTGGGAGACAAACTTAAAGACAATACCCTGAGATTAGATTTTTTGTCGTACATTGAAGCATTCTTGAATCTTAGTGAAACTGTTGTCTTAGATGGTAAACCACAAAATGATGACGATCTTGAAAGTTTTATAATTTCTATAAATCTTCAATTAAAAAGAATTAAAGAATTCCTGACTAGATTTCGAAACGAGATCGAACAAGAGGATGATAATGCGAAATAACTATGTCAGGAATTTCAATCCTCATTTTGTACTAGACTGTTCATGGTGATAGATTTACTTATAATAGATAACATTCGAGGTTTTTATTCGGATGATTATAGTAAAGACTTATTTCTATTCACGTTCTTACCTTTAAGAATCGAAATTAGTAAATTTTAGATGTAATGACGGAATCAGATTTCATGAATTAGATCCTTGAGATTCCTCTTTGGTTTTGGTACAAGCATCTTTACTGGATATCCCGCACAAAGAATTGATGATGGAGAAAGTTCTGTACTTAGTACTTCCCTTATCTTATTTTCGTCCAACATTCCTATCCATATAGAGCTCAATCCCAAAGCATGCGCAGCCAATTGAGAATAAGCAGCTGCAAGAGTGGCATCCTGTTGAGAAAATTTTCTGATAGTCTCTGGAGGAAAATTTAATTTTATCCTGCTGGGATTCATACAAAATACAAGCACTACAGGTGCATTTACATATGGTTGATTATTGGCAGCTTCAACGAGCTTATCCTTAATTTCTTGATTCTTTATGTGATATATCTCAAAACCTTGGAATCCTCCTGCAGTTGGCGCTGTATCCGCTGCTGCAAAAATCATTTCAAGTTTCCATTCTTCAACATCTCTATTTTCGAATTTCCTCTGTGATCTTCTATTTAGCATAACATTGAAGATGTTCGTCTGTACAATGTCTGCTACATCGTGGCTTGCAACTTCTTCTTTAGGATATAGCAGTTGTGTATTCTTATCAGTAAACATTCTTGCAAAAATATCACTCGGAAAAGACACATACTTGTAATATCACTCAAGTTATTAAACTGGATCAGTTCAGAGTACAGTAATCTGATACAGAACGATTATCGATTCTGGCTAAGCGAAGTCAAATTATTCCTTGATTAAATGTTTTAAACTACCCATTGATTACCACCAAATGGTCAAAAATGGTTAGGAAAAAATCAAGGATTTGAAAAGGTAAAAACACCAAGAGCTATGCACAATAAGGCTTCGAACATTCATCTATAATTGAGACTGTACAAAATAGTATAATTGATATTACAAATGAGATCACAAAAGTTCGGCCACGATGTACGCAAGCAGTTTCAAATTTTTCAAGTTGGCAGCCTAATTTAATGAAATTGATTCAACTAATTGGGACAAGTCAATTCTATAGTAATCAATCTTAGCTGCATCATACTGTTGAACTATCTCAATTGGTTCTCCTTTGTTCTTTCTATGAATAATAAGTTCCCTTTGATAGTAGCTTGTAACGTATGTGTATCCACGCCTTCTAGCCTCCTTTAAAAATTCGGATCTGAGCATATGACCTCCTCTTGCTCCTAGGTACCCAGTTTTAATAGCAATCCATTCCATAAAAATTGAATTCTTTTTACCCAAATTTTCATCATTAGTACCGCGTCTGAGGGATTCCATATGTATACTATCCATTTTTCCCAAATTTTCATCGTACACTCCACGTTTAGGCTTGTGTTTTTCCAACGGGCCTCCTTTTACATACCCAACTATTTCTCCGACCTTACTATTAATTCTAAGCGTGATCAAAATAGTATTTGGATCATAGAGTGATTTTCGAAATTCTCTATCATTAAAATTTGTTGGAGAAGAATATTCATAACGTATCCTCATAATCATGTCACATAAATCCTTATTCATTTTATTTTTCACGTCCATAATATTTTCTACAGCTGTTACCAAATTGAGTTCATTCTTGCGTAATGACGCTTTTATCTCAAGTTCTTTTTGCCAAGCCTCTCTAAAACCTTCAACATTATCAAAAAAATTTTTTCTGCATGTAGCTGGTAAACTCTGTATTACTCTCTCAAAGGTGTCTTTATCTTCTTTTTGTTTAAGTGTGGCAAAGTATTCAACAGACTTAACATTAATGACCTGCGAATGCCATCCAATACCCCGAGCATTGCGTCTTGCAAGCTCCTTAGCATAGTTAAAATCACCCAAACAATATCCTGCGATGCGGTCACAAATAGATAAGTATAACCCGAGCTTTTCATAATGCTGCCTTGTACTAGTATCATCTTTTTGGATACCTGCCAAGGAAAATAATTCATGCATTCTGTTTAGTGCATGTTCCTTTTGTGTTCCAGCAAATGGATATGTTGTTCTATGTATTAACGCAATCACTATATTCAGATCAATATCAAAAGAGTGAATAAGTTTAGCTAATTGTTGATCGTTTCTAATAAACAGCTCAATATTATGCTCGTTCGGTTTTTCAAATTCCTTTCTTGGATCAAAATCGTGAAAAAGTGCAGCCACAAAAAGATTTTTGATGTCTTTATTACTCATTTTATTTTCTAATTTTTGGTTTCCCGCCGACAACAATGAAATATACGCCACTTCAAGATTATGATTGATAGTGTGATAGCCAGGATAATCCGATCCTAACCCGTGTTTAGAAAATTCGGATACCGCATGCCTTATAATTTTCGATGTTGCCTTTTTATTAAAATCCATTTTTGCAACTAATTCCAATATCTTATCCTTATGAGATGCCTCCTTTGTTAGACCGATATTATATCGAGCCCACCAGGGAAACAATCTAATTCTTTTATAAAACTCATACCACCAAGGTAATGGCTCGATAGGAGTAATTTGATATTCGATTTCATTTTTTGTGATTTGATCATCTTCATCGATTATCACTAAATGGCACCTCACATAGAGAATACAACTGAATATAAAAAACTTATTATGAAAGCTTATCAGACATTAGAAATATAATAAATAACGTATTAATAACGATAAATTATAAAAATATTTGAGTTATGATGTATTTTTCACATATTGGGGTTCTGCATACTTTGCCTTAGGCTAAGATAATTATCCACACTTGATGTGCTAGCCGCTTATCTACTTCTCTCTGATAGAGATTCGTGGTACAACTTTTTGGACAGCATTTTGATGATCGTATCAATTCATCACAGAATTCCTTTTACCATTTCTATAAGCAGCTATCATTTTGGAGAAATTTCCGTACACAACCCTACAGCTATTTGCCAGACTTTCAAATTCAGAATTTTTGCCATCTAAAATAACATCTGCGCTTATACCAACTTCATTCATTTCGTGTCCATAATTTTGTGTCCAATTATGAATCATTTGGGACGTTACTTCAAGATGAAACAAAATTCCAATTGAGTTACCAAGTCTAAATGCTTGTGGATACAAATTGGAGGAGGCCAGAAGTATCGCTGAATTTGGAAGTTTAAAGGTATCTCCATGCCATTGGAAGACTTTTATGTTCTCATTAGCTATTCCTTTGAAGATATCATTCTTTCCTTGATTATTTATTACTACGTCGAACCATCCAATCTCTTTCTGCTCTCCCTTATGCACTTTACCACCTAATGCTTGGGCAATTAATTGCGAGCCTAGACAGATTCCAAGTAGAGGAACTTGAAGATGATGGGCATTTCTTATCAAATCTTGTTCTTCATTCAGATAGGGTAAGGTTTCATATACAGACATATATCCTCCCAAAATGACTATTCCTGCATATTTATCAGGTTCGTGGGGAATTTTGTCTTTTTGAATGTTTATAGTCTCGATCTTATACCCATCGGATTCAAACAATTCCTTGAAATTGCCCAGTGTCTCAATCTCTGTATTTTGGATAGAGAGGATGATGTCTTTCAATTACATAATGTTAATTTAATTCATTATATCTACTTATTCAGGAATTTAATTTAGTATGGATTCATATTCTTAACACTTTCTTGAGATAATAGATTAAAATTATTATTGAACTTGAAAAGTTAAAGACTTCATACTTTCCACACCTGCCTGTGATGCGGTTCCTAAAATTGTAAAAGTTCCAACCTGATCTTGGCTGATTATAAAAGTAGGTGAGAGTTGTCCATCATTGTCCGTATAATCTATTAATACGTTGCCTGAAGGATCTGTAATTGTGAGATGAACAAATATGCGCCCAAGTGGTTCTCCTGTAGTTGGGTCCGAGGCAATTAGCGTAACTGTTTGTTCCTCTCCAGTAGCAATTGGATCTTGTTTCACACTAATGTCGAGGTTAACGAGATTTGAATTATTATCTTGAGGAACGTTAGCTTCTGGAATACCAGCAGTCACATTAGCTTCAGGAACTTCAGGAACTTCAGTAACACCAGCAGTCACATTAGCTTCAGGAACTTCAGTAACTTCAGTAACACCAGCAGTCACATTAGCTTCAGGAACTTCAGTAACACCAGCAGTCACATTAGCTTCAGGAACTTCAGTAACACCAGCAGTCACATTAGCTTCAGGAACTTCAGTAACACCAGCAGTCACAT
>DASUQJ010000060.1:0-10782 GCA_036280615.1 Nitrososphaeraceae archaeon | reverse complement strand
ACCTGAAAAAATCAATGGAACGAATCAAGAATTTGCAAGTCCAGAAGATATGGTTATAGATCAAAAGACAGGTGTTATGTATATTACTGATACTGGAAACGAGCGCGTTGTGAAATTGGATAGAAATTTTTCATACGTATTAGAATGGGGTTCAGATGATGGTAAAGCAAGTAATGAAAGAGGCAAATTTAATCATCCACATGGAATTGATGTTGATTGTAAAGGGTACGTTTATGTAAATGAATTGGAGAATCCAAGAATTCAGAAATTTAAAGAAAACGGTATATTTGTGAAACAGTGGGGTTCTGAAGGAAAAGGGCCAGGAGAATTTACACCATTGTTAGAGCATCTAGAAGTAGATTCTAAGCGGGATATGATATTTATGGTAGATGGAGCTCTTAATCCTAGAATTCAAGTCTTTGATACCTACGGTAATTTCACAACTTCCATTGGAACCAGTGGAACTAGCAATGGTCGATTGTCAAAGCCTGAACATGTTAATATTGACTCATCAGGAAATGTGTATGTTGTGGATAGGGTAATCAGCGAATGCAAGTGTTTTCTCCATGTTAATGTATCTTGGTTTTGGTAACTGACTTTCGAATCGTTGACAATATATCAAAACTATATAGTTACCAATTATAGATAAAAATTATGTTATCATTATTATTCTACCTTCATATCGTACCAATTCTGTACGTCCAGTAAACTGTATTAATTTCAATTGCGGAAAGATGTTATTCATACACAACGAGTCATAAACTGAAGAATTAATTGATCCTAAACATGAATCATTAATAGGTTAATAGAAAACTCAGTCAAATAAATACGTTATATGCCCAATAATTAAGTACCCATATGAAATTCAGACTATTCGTCTAAAATTAATCTGTCAAATAAAGAGTATTAGAATTTTAGTAGGAAAATGGTCCAATGAATATACTGCCAAAATTACCGTCAAGAGTTGGTTTTTGACAAATATCAAAAACAAAAACGAAACTTTCCTAGAATAATGCATTAGCTCTTTGAATTGAATTATGAATGTTACTCGGTTACGAAACTTAGCAATAGTAAAGATAAAAAATAAAAGATCTAAAATCCGGTAACTTTATTAATAATTGTAAAGAGAAGGCTCAAACTAAAAAATAACAAAGAAAATCATACAGATTGTCATTATGAAAGTGATTATCTTAAGATAAACCGTTAAGTTTTTAGGTATTCTTATATAAGATTTTACTGGTAAAGAGTTATGTATAAATCTACTTAAATACTACCTTGCTGTATAAAAAGGCGTGTTTGGGTTTGACCAGTATTGAGGCCTTAATTTTCAAAATTATCATTAAATATTATACTCAACCATTATGCTATAGTTACCGAAAATAAGAGGTAAAAGAATTGAGTACAGGCCTTCTAATTATTTCTTTTCTAGCAGCGATGATGTCAATCCTTGGTGGACCTCAGATTGGTTATGGTATCGCACTGAATGTACTGAATATCACAAACAGTAACACCATGGATGTAAACGGTGCTGGTGGAAATGCTACCGTACCAGATACACCGACAGGTTCTATGTCAGAAGACAACGAAACGGGAAAAATTGTAAATCTGCCCGGCAAATGCTTAGGCTCAGCATTATGTCCGGACTAGTATCTATTTAAGGAACTAAAATCTCTACGAAGAGTTTAAATAAAATGTATAGCAGATCACATAGCCAAGATAGAAATTAAGGAATATTTGAAAGATTACTTATATCAAATTAAGGATTTTCTCCAGAAAATTCTAGATATCTAAGATTGGTAAAGCTGTATTCTCTTGTGATTCAGCTGAGTTAATCATAAATGTGTCAAAGTTAAATAATAGGCAAGCTAAATGAAAATGTTGTACCAATACCTGATGAGTTGTTTTCAGCCCATATTCTTCCTCCGTGTGCCTCTACTATGCCTTTTGAAATGAAAAGTCCCAGCCCGGTACCATGATTGGATGATGTAACAAACTTTGAGAAAAGCTTTGGCAATATTTCGGGAGAAATACCAGTACCTGTATCTGTTATAGTAACAATTACTTCCTTATCATGGTTATTGGAACTATAATTCACCCCAATATTTATAGTCACTGTTCCATTTTCAGTAAACTTTATTGCATTATTCAGCAAATTGGAAAGTACTTGATAAATTCTGTCTTTATCTACATAGACAGTGATTGGTTCATTCGGCTGGAAAAGTATTTTAACATTCTTTTTGTTTCCATCATCATAACCATTTTCAATATCATTTATCACAGTTTTAATTTTCTCATTGAGATCAATTGAAGATTTGGAAAGCCTCAATAAACTGCTCTCAATCTTCGAAACATCTAAAATCTCACTAGACAGCCTTTGAAGCCTTTTTGCATTTCTCATTATAACATCAAGCAGTTTGGACTGATGTGAGTCAGAGATGTAATCGCGTAAAACATCAGTAAGCCCAAGGATAGGTTGGATGGGAGTACGCAGTTCATGAGCAGCCATGTTTATAAACTCTTTCTGAATCTTGTCATGTTGCTTCAATTGTTCATTAGCATTCTGTAATGAAAGGTTGGATATTTTTAGCTTCTTGGATACGATACCTAATTGCATATTTGACTTGTTCAGGGCATTAGTTCTTTTGACAACTTCTTTTTCCATTGTATTGTTCCATTTAAGTAGAAATATTAGCAACACCCCAACAGATGCAAAAACCGCTATTAGTAATGAATAACTCTTTAATCTTTCTGTGAATAATGTATCCGATATCTTCGAAAATATTACCTTGGTTGGTGTTACTATTTGAAGAAAATATATCGGCTCGTTCTGTACCAAAATAGGTTGTCCGGTATTAACCCTTTCTGACCGTCCATAATCGTATATAGCATAAGCAGACTTCCCTTTGAGAAGAGTTCGCGTAAGGTTATTCAGAATCTCGTTGTGCTCAACGAAATTCTGCACTACGGTACCAAAAAAGTTCTTTCCGACTAGGGCCCTATCAGCACCAACAGCAAGGATGGTACCATCCTTATCAAATATGACCAAAAATTGGGAGTTGATATCATGAACATTTCCATATCTCGCAAAAAATTTTTCAGTTGGTATAGATGCGCCTATTAATCCCATGTATCGATTATCATCCCTATTTATAATAGGAACAACAATATAGACCGTGTAAATTCCTTGCCTCTCAAAACCCTTGGAAAACACTGGTTCTAGATCTCTTCTAGCCTCCTTTACCCATTCTCTCTGTGAAAAGTCTGAACCAAGGGATTGATCTCTACCAAATTGCGATAGACTTGTAGTTACGACATCATTTTTATCTAATACAAAAATTTTGTCTATTATATCATCTATTAAATCGAACTTTTCTTGTATCAACCGATTTGTTTTATCTGAATATATATCCCCACCCTGCATATAAGCCGAATTTGTCAGACCGTCAAGAACGGTCATAACCAATGAAAGGTCAGAACCTATATGTTGTGAAAGACTCTTTGAGGCAGCTTGTTGTCTATCAACCTGTTCTGTCAACAGACTACTTCTAACATTATTTTCTGTTAAGGTTTGCATGTAATAAAACAAAGCAAATGAAAATATGACGATTGAAATCACAGAGATAATTCCAATCTTATAAACCCGTGGTAATGATAAAAGCATGTAGTTACATTTCTATTAATAAAGTATGTTACTTAATTTCCTTTTCCTCTGCTTCGTACAAGTTTTCTTCAGATTCGCAGTCGCCAAAATATAAAAGGCAAAGGAATATTGAATTTGATGGATTGTTACTCATCAGCGTCATAACCTTGACAATTTTATGATCTTGAGCGATATAGAAGCATTTTAAAATACTTACTAGTACATTTTCAAATGACTCCATACTTTTGCTCCTGTCTTTTATTCGTGAGGCCCAATTTCATTTCATTATAGAACTATTTACTCATATTTTTTTTTACAGTTTCGATAAATTTGTCTTTGTCGACGGGCTTTTGAATTAGTTGTTCCTGTTTGAAATCAGGAAGCAATGCCGAGATTTCTTCGACTATTTCTAGACAGCTGGCAAAGACTATCTTCACATTGTCATTTATGGTTTTTAATTTGTGATAGAGCTGAAAACCGTTGAGTTCTGGCATTCTTATATCACTAATTACTAGGTCGTAAGACAAAGGATCTCCATTTGCATAATGTCTGAGTGCTTCCCTGGGACTTGAAAATGATTTTACTTCAAATCCCGAATTGAGTAGAAATGTTTCTAACACGAATAAATCATCTAATTCATCGTCTATGAGTAAAATTTTTGGATTTCGTAATGGCCTAACCCCATTTATCACATATTTTTTTATTTCATGCAATGTGGAGTTTAGAGGATTTACAGGTGCTATGTTTGTCTGCTTCATTCTTGACAGCGAATAAAGGGGATAAGAGTACTTTCCAGCCCCGCAATAATAACTATCCATTTCGTGAAATGTATATGCGTCATCAAGTTGCTTGAATGATTTTATTATTCGATAAAGATCGTTTCCTGCTACAATACCATTAGGTTGTGCGTATAAATTCATTTTAGAGCACACATTTATTGTTGATCCAAATAGATCTTCACTATCAAATCCATCGAATCGCGTTTTCTCTACTTTTCCAAAATCAACACTCACCCTATACGTGATTGTTGGCAGTCGCTGCTCCGTTAACATTGAATTGATAGCAAACCGATTCTCTATCTGAGCAAAGCAGCATTCAAGAACATTTTCAAAAGCCTGCATGTTAGTAATATCTATCGTATCCGGAAAATATGATATTATTCCGTCGCCAACAGTCTTGATTATCTTGGCTCGATATTTTTTGAGAATATTTGAAATTTTGTTAAGAAATATCCCGTAAAACGTCCTAATGTCTTTAGACATCCCTATCGTTGATACTATACCCGTGGAACCTATAATATCAATTACACTCACGCAGACTCTCTCTGAATAATCTGTAAACGGGATTACACCGGTATTTTCTTGCTCCCCTTCAGGGGCCACGGCCAATGAGCTTAAGGCGCCCGGACTTGTTTTGTCATAATTGGTTGTCTTATTTCCTCCTAGATCGTGTAGGTGATAATTAAGATAGGACAAATTGCCGGTTCCTGTCTTTGTAACGCAGGTGTCCATTGTACATTTTTAAATCCTTGATTATTCTTAAACAATGCTTACTTTTCAAATACTGATCAGAGAGTAACCTTGATTGCCTGTCTATATTACTTTAATTTAATCTAGGACAATTAGATTAGAGCACATTTATTGCCGTTATTCATCCCATTAATCATTCTGCGATCGTATCACACAAATTATTGATGAACAGTAATCCAAAGTTAGGAGATAGAAAGCGATTGATCAAATCACAGTCACTTTACGTATTTGGAAATTATACACCGAGAGCGATTTTAACAGTCTTGATAAAATTTTCTCTGTCTACAGGTTTCTTTATAATGTCCTGAGATTGTATATCTGGAAGGACACTAGTTAATTCTTTTGCAGCATCGAGTGCCGAAGCAAACAAAATCTTAGAAGTTGGATTAATTGCTTTCATACATTGATATAATTGAAGCCCATTGAGATTTTCCATCCTTATATCCAATATAATAAGATCATAAAGCCTCGGGTTTGAAGTGAAATCTGTCAGTGCCTTATAAGGCTCCTCAAAAGTACTCACATTGAATGCTGCATTGGACAAAAAGGATTCGTAGGTTAGAAGTACATCTGGTTCATCGTCAACAATCATAATGCTTGGATTCTGATTTGAAAATTCATGTAGCTTATTACTTGATTCTAAAGGGATTGATTCCAGATGGTATGATGAATTATGCTGTATGTCAGAAGATGGTTGATTTAATAACCTGTTCATAACATTCCTTCCTGTTTCGGTTATTGAAACCTCAGAGCTAACCTCTAACCATCCAAGAACTTTCAGCATCTGGATGTACCTTAGGCATACATTGTAATTTAAGCGAGTTTTTGTGGCTAATGAGGTTTTTTTTATTGAACCGTCATTGAATAATGTGCATAGAATCCTCTTTGTAACATCAAAAGAAAATGAACCGAGACTCTCTGCCATTTCTTAATTATGAATCCTCTCCTTTATATGAAATTTCCTTATAAATAACGTACTATCTTCCAACGTGATTTTAATACTGGATTTTGCAATACAGATACTGTATTGTACCCGTCTGCTAATACGAGTTTCAATATCTTATTTCTGTAATTTATCTTCATTATTATACAAAACACCTCAAAAATGTTTTTTGATGACAGAAAAGGCTTACTATTGAGTAGCATCATAAAACGTAGCACTAAACATAATAGAAAAAAAGTTTAAACTCTTTAAAAATCAACGTGGTTTGTGTACAGATCAATTAAAGTTACGTCATTTTTAGTATCGCTTTTATTAATTGCCATTATTGTAAGACCTCCTAATTTTACTAGATTATCAGCTCAGAAGCAGGAGATCATGCTTTCTGCATTGCTTGAAGATCAAGGAGGCCCAGAAAGGTGGAAATCTTTAATTCTACCATCCATTCAGGAGCTAAGGCACAGACACCCAGAATTGAGTATTCAGTTGAACTATACGACATATCCATATGATGAAATGAGGGAGAAGCTTTTGTCAGCAGCCAAGAACCAAACGGAAATTGATCTAATAACCCTTGACCAGATTTGGCTTGGAGAATTTGCAGAAAAGGGATTTTTAACTAATCTTACTAACTATACGCATAGCTGGGAAAGGCAAAACGATTGGTATGAAGAGAGCTGGGATGGAGGCCTTTACAAGGGCACGACATATGCAATCTGGGCATGGACCGATATCAGGAGTTTATGGTACTGGAAAGATATGCTGGATAAAGCTGGAGTAGACCCAAACTCTTTGAGAACGTGGGACGGATATACTGAAGCTGCAAAGAAACTAAACGCTGTACTAAGACCGGAAGGAATAGAGGGAGTGCATCTTGTCGGTGCAAGTCATTCGCCTGACATTGAATTTTATCCTATTTATGGATGCTAGGAGGAAATATACTGGCTATGAAGACAGGACACCCGATCGAAGGAACCTACTTCTTCCCAAGCTATAATGGCACTGAAGGCGTAAGAGCAATGGAATTCATCAAATCTCAGATCGATGCAGGAGTGAAGCCGCAGAAAAACCATTTTTGGGGCAACGAGTTTCTTGACAGGAAGTTTGCCGTTATGCTTGAAGCTTTACAACATCATGTCCACTTGAATACAAGTGAGCAAAAACGAGAATTTGAAGAAAAAATTGGATTTTTACCGATGTTCCCTGTACCGGATCTAAGTTATAATAGTTCATCTTTAATGGGTGGTTGGGAATTAAGTATTCCAGAAACTTCAAATCACAAGGATCTTGCATGGGAGCTAATCACAATAATTTTGAAGCCGGACATACTTGCGCCGTATATAGTGTCGCACGCTAATCTTCCAACGCAGATATCTATAGGAGAAAATTCTTACGTCCTAGAAGCAAATAAGACAATTCCGTATTATGCCTAATTAATCGATATGATAAACATCGGACATGGCAGGCCCAATATTCCAGAATATCCCCAAATAGCCGATTACATAAGACAAGCATTAGACGAAGTGTACTCTGGTTTGAAAGAGCCTAAGCAAGCATTGGATGATGCTGCCGCCAAATCTGCAAAAGCCTTGGGATTGGTAACCCATATTGATTCGCATAGAATTGTTACCATTTAAGGTAAATTAAGCTTAATCTCTTCTTGCTAATTAATTATTTATTTTACAATTATCATGTTTTGTGGTTTCACGTCGAGTATCAAAACAAGCGGACAAATTTATGATTTTCATTCCTAAACACTTCGAACATGTACATAAACGCACCATGGTTTAATTTCTAATCTTATAGATCACTTCAAACACAAGATTTAAGTTGCTTACCAATTATACGGTAAGGAATCAAAACTTTTGCCATTGTTTGTTATGCTTGTTCATATGACATTGTTCTGAGCAAAAATAGTCATCACACATATAACAATAAGTAGGATAATCTTGAAGCTTTTTACCACAGCTTGAACAAGTTACTGACATATCCAATATTATTATCTAACAAGACTATACTCTCGTTGCATACAAAGTTTGCTGTATTCTAAATAATTCAATCCACCTTTAATGATGCGCGGAATTAAGGTTGATAACTTGGTTACTTGTTAGAGATTAATCCTAGCTAGTATCTTTTAAAATACGCGGTTACGTTATATTTAGATATGAAAGTCGGAATAATTGGCGCCGGAGATGTGGGTGGGACTCTTGGAATGAGGTGGAGACAAAAGGGACATGAAATCATGTTTGGCATCCGAAATCGTCAATCTCGGAACGTCCAAAAACTGATTGAGTTGGATAAGAATTTACAGTTTGCAGAAATCAGAGAAACTGTAGCATTCGGAGATGTCATAGTTTTCGCTGTGCCCTGGACTTCAGTTGAAGAAACAATACTCATCGCAGGAAATTTGACTGACAAAATACTTATTGATCCAACTAATCCCCTAACGCCAGACCTAAAGGGGTTAGCCTTGGAAAATACTTCTGCTGCCGAAACAATATCTAATTTGGCCAAGAGCACAAGAGTTGTCAAAGCGTTCAACATGATAGGAGCAAAGACATTAAATAATTTGATATACGATTCACAGAGAGCAGATCTTTTTATTTGTGGAGATGATAACCACGCAAAACAAATTGTAAGAGAATTAGCAATTGATATTGGATTTGATGTTATTGATGTGGGACCACTAGTGAATGCTCGTTTGTTAGAATCTTTGGCGCTCCTTTGGATAGAGCTAGCCTTTAGACAGAAATTGGGACCAAACATTGCTTTTAAATTATTAAGAAGGAAAGCGGATTTTTAATTTGTGACTCTATTCAATATCGGATGCCATGTTTGACTACATTTTGTACTTCACATAGGGTAGCGAATCAAGATTTCATGTATTTAGGAAAATATGACAATTTACGAATTGCCCAAGTAATGAGCACTAATCATTATCTACCAAGAATAAAGGCAAGGTCCAAAAACTAGATATATTCGGGCAAATCTGAACTTTCTGCTTTTCCCTGAATTATTTCTAATTATGATATTCATCACAAAACGAGTTTTTTTTGGCTCGTAATTCTACTAGTGTAACATTTCAAGCGACATTAACGGATGAGGCCACGGGCCTAAATACTTGTATACGGTAGTTACCAGTATCTGCTACATAAACTAGACCGGTGTTAATGTCTACTCCAACTCCTTCTGGTAAAATAAATTGACTTGAGTCACTACCTTCTGTGCCAAATTTTGTGAGAAATGTTCCGTTAGCTGTAAACACCTGTATCCTATTATTGTTCCTGTCGGTGACGTATATATTGTCATTTCTATCAATTGACAGTCCTGCAGGTCCATTAAATTCACCATTTCCGGTGCCCTTAGATCCCCATTTTAAAATGAACTTGCCATCGTTAGTGAACTTTTGAATCCGGTGATTTCCAAAATCAGCTACATAGACATTATCCTTTGAATCGATGATGACACTTTCTGGTTTTGATAGCTGGCCGTCATTCGAACCTTCTTCGGACCACTTCATCATGAATTTTCCATCACCGGTAAATTTCTGGACGTTTGCCAAGTCCCTATCACTTACATAGACATTTCCTTCGGAATCAACTCCAGGGACATGTGGATGGAGAAATTGACCGTCTCCTTCACCTTTAGTACCCCACGCGGTAACAAAAGTCCCGTTCGATGTAAAAACCTGTATACGATAGTTGAATTGATCACTCAAGTAGATATTTCCTGAAGGTACAACACTTAAAGCTGAGGCTTTGTGTATTTGACCATTCTCCTCGCCATAAGTTCCCCACTTTGTTACGTAATTCCCTTTGGTATCAAATACTTGGATTCGATGATTAGCATAATCAGCAACGTATACGCGACCATTGAATGGATCAACGTCGTTCTGTCCATCAAATCTTCCATTTCCTTTACCAAATGAACCCCACATATTGACAAAAGTAAATCCTTTGTCTAAAGAGGTAGATACTTCGACGGGTTTTTCAATATCTCCCTGTGTAGATAAAGGCAAATTGCTCTTATTCTGTTCTTGATTTCTTATGCTTTCAAGTACATTTGGGTTGTTTTGAAAGCTACCTGTACCTACAAATTCAGGATTATTATCTACAAAGATATCAACAGAATCGCTTGCAGAGTTACCATTATCATCTTTTGCAATGATTTGAAAAGTTAATTTGTCATCATTGTTCGTATCTACCGGAGGAACTGTAACTTCGAATGTTAAGTCTGTAGTGTTTCCTCCTATTTGTGGTGCAATTTCTGAAGCAATTGTCTGTGAAGTTATGCGAGCGTCTTCTGGGTCTATAGGTTCACCTCCCGTTTGCTTCCATGTAAAAGATAATTTCTCGTTACCAGAATTGTGAACTGAAGTTCCCTTAATTTTTACTAATGAACCTTCTGTCGCTCTTTGATTCTGCAATGAGTCAATAGTCACCTTAATCAAACCATTATTTTCATTGAGATTGTTCTCTAATTGCTGTATTTGTGTCTCCTCAGTATCATTTTCTATTATATTTTCCAGAGGTGGCAAAGAATCGTCTGTAATGTTTTCGGATACTGTTTCAGGGATAGAATCGTCTGTAATGTTTTCGGATACTGTTTCAGGGATAGAATCGTCTGTAATGTTTTCGGATACTGTTTCAGGGATAGAATCGTCTGTAATGTTT
>DASUQJ010000059.1:0-7125 GCA_036280615.1 Nitrososphaeraceae archaeon | reverse complement strand
ATAGAAGCAAAAATTCATAGACTATCAAGATATTACAAGAAGAAAGGAAAAATCTCACAAAATTGGAAATATGCCGCAGTTATAGCTCGACTTGAATAATGAATTAAATGGGTTATATCGAATTTTATGAGAATATAAACTCGATTGGTGAGAAGGTAAAAAATCTAATTGATGATAGAAAAGATATCTTAATAGTATCAAATTCATCTTGTGATGGAATTATTTCTGCAAGTCTGTTAATCAAAGCTATTTGGAAACTGGGTGGAAAGGCAACTGCACGTTTTTTGAGTAGATTTAATGGAGATAATTTGTCTGATTTAAAGAATGAAGATCATGAGTTTTACTTATTTACGGACATTGGCACCGGGCTATCAGCACTTTTTAACAAGATTTTTTCGAGTGACTGGATTATATTAGATCACAAGAAAATTAATTTCGCTGAAATAGCTACAGATGATAATAACGCCATTCTAAATCCATGGAAATATGATATCGATGGAAATAAAGAAATTACATCCGGCGGTATTTCCTATCTGTTAGCCAAAAATCTAGATAAAAAATTTACAGATCTATCTCCTCTTTCAATCGTTTCTGCGCTGGGAGAATATCAGGATGTTGGTGACAAAAGATCTCTTGTTGGTCTTAATAATGAGATATTAGAAGATTCTAAAAAAAACGGATTGATACAGACAGATATTGATCTGCTCTTATCCTTTAATGAATTCCTGCCGATTCATGAATCTATTGCGAACACGTACATTCCATATTTATATGGACTAACATCTAATAGCGAGAAGTGTCTTGAACTACTAAAGAAAACGAATATTACTTTGAAAAAGGACGGAAGATTAAAGACAATCTCCGATATTAATCAAGAAGAAAAGTTTCTCATTTTAGAAACTATCAAGAATCATCTAGGTTCTCAAATTGAATCTAACATTAATCATTTAGAAAATATTCTGATAGGCTATACCTATGTACTTCCAACCGAAGAATATGGTAGTCATCTATACGACGCTCGTAGATTTTCAGAGTTATTAAATTCTTGTGCTCTCAGTAGTAAAACTGGATTGGGTATGAGTATTTGCTTAGGTGAACGATCAGATTCCCTCGATGAAGCTGAAAGGGACGTGCAAAAATTCAACAAAAGTTCACAAAAATTAATATCAAAAATACTCAGAGAAAAATGGAGGATTTTTGACAAGGGTTTGTGTCTATTCATTAACGCTGATGGCATCATTGAACCAGACTATGTTGGTTACTTGTCTAGGCTATTGAGTTCCCATTATCAATTCATGAATAAAGTGATAATCATGAAAACAGCGATTGATGAAAATTATTCTAAATATTTCTTTAGTTCTCTACTTAAGGGAAGCATTGATGTGGAACAAATGACAAAGGAATTATCAGATTCAGTTGACGGTATTTCGGTGACATTTAACAATGTTGACGGACATATTATTATCCCACCGGCGCAAGAGAATTCACTGATGTCTATTATTTTAAAACAAATCAAAAAGATTTCGAAATGAAAGAAGGGTTTAATATCGAGTCTAGTATGAAAATAGAATTTGATAGTAAAAGGGAAATAGATACAATGATTAGTGTTTTAACACCAGACAATGTTCGTATCCCTGAAGGATTAAAGATCGATATTAGATCTGAAAACAAGTATTTGATAATCGACATTCAATGTGAAAATGGTTCAGGAACTTTCCTTAATACAATAGATGAATTACTAGAACACATATCGTTATCAAGGAGAGTGACATCTAATGATTGATCCCAAGATTCTCAAGGAAAACCCTGGACTCATACAAGACATGCTAGAGAGAAGGAAAGTTAATTATCCACTTTCTGAACTATCGGATCTAGATAGAAAAAGACGTGAACTAATAATAGAAACTCAGAATTTTAGACACAGAAAAAATACTTTATCAGAGACTATTGCAAATAAGAAAAAAAGACAAGAAAGTATTGATAATGAACTTGATGAGATGAAAAATGTTGGAGAGCTTATGCAAAGTGTGGAATCCAAGAAGGAAATGATAGAAGAAAGATATTCTGAATTAATTTACTCTATTCCTAACATGTTAGATGAGTCAGTCCCAACTGGAGATAGTGAGAAGGATAATATTGTTATCAGGACGTACAATGATCATATCAAATCAGGATCCAAGAAAGACCACATCGATTTGGCAAACTCCCTTGGTTTGATCGATTTGGAAAGTGCAGCAAAAATATCTGGTGCTAGATTCTATTTCCTAAAAAAAGAGCTTGTCAAGATGAATCAAGCCTTGATAAACTATGCACTAGACTTTCTTGAAGGATATGGTTACCAATTGATGCAACCGCCATTCATGCTAAAAAAGGATGCAATTAAAGGTTCGATCATCATGGATGATTTTGAAGACGTTATTTACAAAATTGAAAATGAAGATCTATATATGATTGGCACATCGGAACATGCAATGGCTTCTTTGCACATGGACGAAATTTTGGATTCAAGAAAACTTCCATTGAAGTATGCTAGTATTAGTCCGTGCTTCAGGAAAGAGGCTGGTGCGCATGGTAAAGACATGAAGGGAATTTTTAGAGTTCATCAGTTTGAAAAAGTGGAACAATTCGTTATCTCAGATTCTCCAAATTCTTTTGATGAGCATGAAAGAATGTTGAGGGTCACAGAAAGATTTTATCAAAATTTGGAAATTCCGTTTAGAGTGGTACTATTGTGTAGTGCCGATACAGGTAAGGTATCGTCAAAAACTTACGATATCGAGGCATGGATGCCTGGACAAAACAAGTATAGAGAAATAGGATCATGTTCTAATTGTATAGACTTCCAGTCCAGGCGACTTGGTATACGTCATAAAGAAAGGGTCAACGAAGAAACTCGGCTGGTGCATACACTAAACAGTACTCTTGTCGCGACTGAGCGTACGATGGTTGCAATACTTGAGAATTATCAAACAAATAATCAAACAGTAATAATCCCAAATGTATTAAGGAAATACATGGGAGACATCAAAGAGATCAAATAAAGATAAGCTACTTGTCATAGGTACTAGATATAGATTGAAAAAGATGTTTCTAATATAATTTTTGTATAGTTTGATTAACAAAGAAAGGTAACGCTTCAACTACAGCTGGTGGGCGTGATTGTTGGAGGGTCTTGTTCCAATTGCTAATTAGTTCCGACCACCAGCTGTGATTTTGAACGATATTCAAATCATAATTGATAAACCAGATATGATGATAAAATCAAAAACAAAATCCTAGAGGATAGAAATCATGGATTAATCTGTATGCCAAAGTCGCTAGGCAAATTTTAAAATCTTCGTAAAACTTTTGGTTTGAGTAATTCTGGATGCTCCTTTAAGTTTCTTATTAATGAAATCATTTTTTCCTTGTCTTCTGGCAAATTGCCACCGATAGAATAAACGTTCGATGCATGATTAGCCCTAAAGACAATAGTCGAAGTGGGGCTAATGCTACTTAACAACAATTCAAGCTCATTCAGTATTAATGAATCATCTAATGATTCAAATGGTTCACCAAATTTTTCCATAAACTCATTGTATACTCCATCTTCAAGAATTAATGTCAAAGCAGCTAGAAAGTTTGGCGAAACTTCACTTACAACCCTGGCTGTTTCCTTCATATGATCATTTGAATATTTTTTACCACCAACGCCCAAGATAATCATACATGAAATAATGAAACCACTTTTTTTAGCCCTATTGCATGCATCTATAATACCTTTTGAAGTAGCTCCTTTCGTGATCTTCTTAAGGAGAACATCATTGCCAGTTTCTATCCCCACATATAACATGTTCAGTCCCTTATTGCTCAACAGGGTCAGATCATCGGAACTCTTCTGAAGGAGATTTTTGGGCATTGCATAACAAGAGATCCGCTTTAAATTTGGAAATTTTTCTCTAATATAATCTAATATTTGAACCAATTTTTCTGTACGAAGATTTAGGGCATCCCCATCCGCTAGAAAAATTTTTTCGGTGTTAGGATATGATTTAGAGACAAGATCTATTTCACTCTTAATTTCTTCCCACGGTCTCTCAGAATATTCTTTAGACCTATACATATTGCAAAATGAGCATTTGTTAAATGAGCATCCCAAAGTGACCTGAAAAATAATTGAATTGGACTCTGACGGTGGTCGGTAGAGTGGATAATCGTATCCCAGTTCAATCATGGTAAATATTAATAAGGTTATGCAATTTAACTTGTGTGGAAAAACTTTTGAGCACTTCTGGTCAGGTTGAGTTGGGAAAATTTACATATCTCTTGGCTGAACTAAATACAACGCCCACTTAACTTCATAGGTCCATCTTGCGCGCTTCATGGAAGTGATTTGAACATTTGAAATATGAGCCTTCCTGGTTTGTGAGGACTATATTTATTATTTACACAAGTTATACTTAAAGCACTAAAATTATGAAATGAAAAATAATGAAATTGCTAAAATATTTCGCGAGATCTCGTATCTTATCCAAATAGCAGAAAAAGATCCAAATACGGTCTACAAGGTTAGAGCGTATGATAAAGCCGCCGACGTGATTGAAAATTTGTCAATGAGTATTGAGGAAATTTATCTTAAAGATGGTATCCAGGGTCTTAGAAAAATACCATCAGTAGGTAATGCTATTTCATCCAAAATAGAGGAACTTATCAAATCAAATAAAATTGCTTATCATGAAGAATTAAAGAGAAAGATACCTATCATGATATCTGAATTTTCTAATTTGAGGGGATTTGGTCCCGGGACGATGAAGATACTTTACGAGAAATTAAAGATCACCAGCATCTCCGAGTTAGAGAAAGCAGCATCCGAAGGAAAAATTTCAAAGTTAAAAGGTTTTTCAAAGACTAAAGAAGAAAACTTACTCAAAACAATTCAGCTGTCAAAACAAAATAAACGTAGATACTTGTTGGGAGATGTATATCCATTGATAAAAAAAATAGAGATCAGATTAACAAGACAAGATAACGTAATTCGATGTGTTGTCGTAGGTTCTTTCAGAAGGATGAGGGAAACTATTGGGGATATCGATATTTTAGTCTCTACAGAAGAACCGGAAAAAGTGATTGACTTTTTTGTCAACATGCCTGAGGTTGTAGAAACCAAAGGCAAGGGAAGAGCAAAAGCATTTGTAAAACTTAGAAATGGAATAGGTGTTGATTTGCTCGTAGTTCCTGAAGGAAGTTTCGGATCGGCTTCTCAATATTTTACCGGGAATAAGGATCACAATATTTCATTGCGCAATTTAGCAATTTCAATGAATCTTCATCTTAATGAATGGGGTCTGTATAACAAAGGAGGAAAAAAAATTGCCGGAACCAATGAACAAGAAATTTATGAAACGCTGCAACTTCAATTTATCCCACCTGAGCTTAGAGAAAATTGTGGTGAAATTGAGTACTTTTCTAAACACAGAAACGCACGATTAGAACTAATAGACTATGGTGATTTAAAGGGGGATCTTCACACGCATAGTGAAATTACAGATGGCACAATGTCAATATATGATATGGCTGTACAAGCAAGAAAAAAATTTAGATTAGAGTATATTGCGATCACTGATCATACAAAGAGCCTTCGTTTAGCAAATGGTTTGGATGAGCTTCAACTATTAGATCAAATCAATAACATTGAACAATTAAATGATACTGTGAATGAAAACTCAACAGCCGATACTGATACTAATTTCCGGATTCTGAGTTCTGCTGAAGTCAACATACTTAAAGATGGTGCGCTCGACATATCTAACAACATTCTTGACAAACTAGACATAGTAGGAGCTTCAATACATTCAAATTTTTCATTGTCCAAGGAGATTCAAACAGAGAGACTCATCAAGGCAGCAAAAAACCCAAGTGTAGACATACTGTTTCACCCTACAGGCAGATTAATAAACAAAAGAGAAGGCTATGCAATAGACATAGAAAAAATAATTGAAGCTGCATGCGATACTAGAACTGTTCTAGAAATCAATTCCAATTACAATAGGTTAGATTTGAGGGATGAATATATCCGCGTGGCAGTTGAAAATGGGGCCAAACTGGCAATAAATTCTGATGCACACCATCCTGTCCATTTTGCGTACCTATTATTTGGAATAGGTCAAGCAAGGAGAGGGTGGGCAAAAAAAATTGATATTGTCAATACTACAAAAGTTGATACTCTGCTCAAGTCACTAAAGTAAGACAAGATATCCTTCAATATTTAAAATAAACCTAGCTAAGAAGAAAAAAATTCAATCTGTATTCGGAGTCCTTCATAGCAATCATGAAATCTTCCAACTTTTTTAATGTTCCATAGTCCGACATTGATAGATTGATGTAACATTTGATTCAACCAATATCGTGAACATTAAGATACTTATTTTTCTACTTCCTTTGAGATTCTATTCAACGCATCGTTAGTACCCTCGAGAATATGCTTCTTAACCATCTTTGAAAAAATACCCATGAAACCAGGCAATCGAACATCCCACTCTACATCAACGACAGTCGTCTCGCCCCCTTCAGGGTTGATTACAGTTACTTTTTTACCCTTTAGGGGCCCTTCCGTAATATCTGTCGTAATAGACTTCATTGGCACTATTGTAACTGTTTCTTTACATACTGAATTCTTGAAAGCAATAACAACTTCTCGTTCCACTATATTTCCAGACTTGCTAATGTTTTTAATCGATTTAGTTCCATACCAGAATTCAGGTTCTCTATCGATGTCTGATAAGACTTTCCAAACTTCAGAAACAGGGGCCTGGATTTTTTTTGATGTGTGGAAATTAGCCATACTTTAAGCGGAACGCATGGCAATATATGAATTTGTAATAATTTGAATATTAGAGTATTATTTCTTATTTCTTACATAGGCTCAATTATTTTAATAATCCATTTCATTGTCTCAGGATGATATTCACAATAGTAATTTAGTTCAGCTGTTTCTTCTGTCTTAAATTTAAACTCAGTATTCTTTCCAGGCTCGATTTCCTCACTAGATGCCACTTTAGAATGCTCAGTATTTTCTATAATCAATTCATGTTCTTCATCAGTGGGATTATTTATCTTTATTTGATATTCATTACCCATTGTAATATC
>DASUQJ010000058.1:0-2151 GCA_036280615.1 Nitrososphaeraceae archaeon | reverse complement strand
TGAAAGAGTTGATGCTAGTTTTATTAAGATCCACTTTAATTTTCCAGACTCTCTTCTTTTCCCCTTTTCGTCAATGAACTTGTCTTTGTTGTCAAAATAGAACAAAACGCCGAATATTGAAAGGAATACACCCAGTTCAGCAACTATAGAAATTAATGAATTAACAAGTGGGGATGTAAATCCTGCTATTGCCTGGCTAATTGTAGCGCCAGTTAGAAACGCACCGACAAAACCAATAAGAATATTTCTATTAAACAAAAGATATTCTTTTAATGAACTCTTAGTCATAGATTGGTTGAGTCTCCTGCAGCAGCGTTATTGACTATTCTGTGTTGATCATTATCGGCCGAACACTGTTATTCCTGTAATATCCCGCGTTGTGCTTCAGTGAATGATCTAGAGACTTAGGATGCAATCCAAGGGAATTCTAGCATATGTTGCAAAATTTCCCGTTCTTATTGTCAGTATCATTAATGGACTTGCTCTTGTGCATAACACACGAATTACGAAAACAGTGTCGCAACCCGAAAGTATGGCCGAGTTCGTGCACTACTTCTTTTATGAGGCGATTTTGGAATAGATCTCGCAACCTGTCGTCACCATCAGCATAGGAATGAGGTAACAATCTTTGAAAGTATACAGCTGCTACGCTCCCTCCAATAATTGCATGACCGAAGCAGAAGTTATAATTACCAAAGTATGCGTCGAAATTACATAGGGCTACCAACTTTACGTCATTTGATGGTCTCAGGGTTTGCTCTAACCATGAGAGTAAACGATCGGATCGGTATTGCTGTCTTGCACTATCGAACAGGTACTTAGGAACCTGGACTATTGGTTGATTTATTTGAGTTTTTTGCTCTTTGAATCTGAATAGAGGGAGCACCGCCGATATAACGAAGGAGATATCATCAAGTGTTTCTTTTCCATCTAATGTGACGGGCTGCATCATTAGCCTCATAGGCGTACCTGTTCTAGAGACAAGGCAGGCTATATATTGTTAATAAGTAAAAGCATTTTGGTATCTTCAGGAAGAGCTAAGAAAAAACTGACTGCCTCAGTTTTACCGCATTAGTTCCATTCCCATGCAAAAGTTGTAAGATTGAGCATATCACGATCCAACAGGTCCTTGTAAATTGCTACCTTGTTATTGAGAAATGACAGTTTACCATCTTCTGCTGATGATGTATTGAAAAACATAGCTCCACTATCCATAAGTAAATGCTTATCAGGATTTTGTTGTCGTATTGGGATTCCAAGTGATTCATAAGTAGTTTTTATACTTTCACTACTATTTTCTATTCTCAATTCAATTACCCCCTTTTGATATACGGTTCCATCAGCATGATTGGTCAAGAAAATCCCAGTGCCATTATCATCATACTTCAAAGTTCCATTTAATATTCCACGTCCAGCAAATGTTATAATAAAATTATCCAGGGAGGCACTGCCCAATGACTTCACGCTAGTTGTATTGTCATATTGAATCAGAAACGGAATTCCTAAGTTAATAGTACTATTTAGAGGATAACTGAAGTTAACATCAGATATTGTAGTTTTATGCTCCACATTAGCCTCCTGCTGTTCTTGTCCTATTGAATTTTCAAGTTGATTTAGTAACATTGATGATACAGATATCAAAAGTAAAATGGATATAATAACCTCCGACTGTTCGAAGTATTTCCAGTATTCAGATTTCACAACTAATTATTCTATTTAATCTAACAAAAGGGTTTGTATCTATACCTTGCCAATTCCAAATTCTCCCAGTCATTGTCAACTTTTGGTTCGGTACTAGCTAAACTGTCTTTCCTGCTTTAGTCCCTTGGCTTGCATAGGTCTGCCCCTTCCCAGACAAATGCTGAAATATCAAGATACCAAAACATGGTTATGGTTCAAATAGTTAATATGGATGAGAATGTGACACTAATCTCAGATGGAAGAAGATGTAGGTCCTGTTATTTGTTAAACAAGTTTACCGTCCAACCTGAGGATGTTATAAAGAAAATCTTTTTTAAAAAATTTAATAGATGTGTCCTATTTCGGACCCATTATCTGACCCCTTACTTCACCGTTTGGATTCTGCTCAGTGTGGAAGTTCGCATATGTACTACCATTTTTCATTGCAGCCATCAAATCGGTTATCGTTTT
>DASUQJ010000057.1:0-21401 GCA_036280615.1 Nitrososphaeraceae archaeon | reverse complement strand
ATTCTGATCACTTATTGAATATCGACTAACTATAGATTCTGCAGGGGACGAGTCATTTGAGGGAAACGCATCAGTTTGTATTATTTTTATAGGAACAATATTAACAGTGATGTCGAATTTTCTCAAGGTATTTTCGTCCTTCTTTAAATCAACCAGAGCTTGATAATCGTAAGGGGAATGTGCTGGAACGGACATTACAATCCCAGATCCGTTATTAGGATCAACAAATGATGCGGGGAGCATAGGAACAAGTTGTCTTCTTGTTTCATCAAACACTGATTTTCCTATTAAATTAGAGGCATCTATCTCTGAAATTATCGAGATACTAAGATTTAGAAATTCCAACTTTCTTGCAGCTTCTTCAGTAATTATCCATTTCTCCTTGTTTACCTGTGCAATTACATATTTTATATCAGGATTTATCCATAAATTTGTAACACCAAAAATAGTTTCTGGTCTTAATGTGGCAGTTGGAATAACATACTGTTCCTCAAATTTAAACTTAACAAGCACATATTCAATAAGCTCTGGTTCGATATCACCCACGGTATCATGTTGACTCACTGGATTTTGATCTTGAGGACACCATCCGACCGGATGAGATCCTTGTACTATTAAACCCTTCTTCTTGAGATTTCTAAATTGCCAGGATATGAATTTTGAATATCCGTTGTCTATAGTAGTGAATTCTCGTCTCCAATCAATAGAATAGCCCATTTCATACATTCCTTGCTTAATTTCCGCATGAAAAAAGCTGGCTATTCTTTTAGGTTCTTTGAAACTCGATATTTCTTCAATGGGAATCTTGTATATTTGTTGGAAAGTTTCTATTAATTCTAAATCATTGGATTTGATTCTTTGTGACATTGACACAATCGGTGTTCCAGTATAGTGGAAACCCATTGGAAATAATACGTTATAATTGTTCATGCGTTTATACCTCGCATGGACATCAGCCAAAGTATATGTTCGTCCATGTCCAACATGCTGTGGAGAATTTGGGTAAGGATATGCTACAGTAAGAAAATACTTTTTTTTATGCGATTCGGGTTCAGTTTCAAATATTTTATCTTCGGCCCACCTCTTTCTCCATTTTTCTCCAATTCTTGCCCAATTAAGTTCAAGATTGGGCGTTTTTTCAACTGAATTTTCAATCATTTTTTTCACTAGAGTCTGAAATATCTGTTAACAGATTCTCAAGATTCTTCAAGCAATCATGAATCTTGCTTTTATCCTTACCTCCACCTTGAGCAAATTTATCTGTGCCTCCTCCTCCTGTACCTCCGAGTTTCAAAGAAATTTCCTTCGCAATTCTTGATGCTTTGACGATTTTTCTTGATTCCTCTCCAACAAAAACTATGACTTTTATTCTTTCTTGATCCTGAATAAGCGCGACATATACCAAAAAAGGATCAATATCGATACTTTTTTCTCCCAATGCGATATAGTAGTCATCTCCTATCTCATCATCGTAAATACCGTACATCTTTAATCCTGATTTAGATTTAGTCGCTTTCTGAGAAACGATTGCAGCCATATTGTCTGAAAATCTATTAACAAGCATTCTAAATTTTCTTTTGATTTGATCATTTTCTACCGTTACCTTATCAAATGATTCTATTACCTTCTCTTTACTTGATCCCAAAGATTGAGCTATGTGAAGTAATTGAGAATCCTGTGATTGCACATACTGAAATGCATTATTCCCAGAAACATATTCAAGTCTTACTACACCATCTTGAATTCTCTCAGTTTTTAGAATTTTTATTAAGCCTATTTCACCCGTCTTATTTACATGAGTTCCACCACATGCTTCGACATCCCACCCTTCTATGTTTACTATCCTTACATTGTTCGAGGGAACTGCGCCGCCTTGATAAATCCTAAATGTGTATTTCTCCTCAGCATTGGACCTTTCGAATACATTAATTATAATTGGTAAATTTCTTTGAACCACTTCATTGGCTGTTCTCTCTATTTGATTAATTTCTTGTTTTGTGAGAGCAGAATGATGAGTAATATCCAATCTTGCATAATGTTCATCTTTAAAGGCAGAATTCTGCCATACCCATGGACCAAGACTGTTTCTTGCAGCAGAATTCAATATGTGTGTTGCACTATGATTTTTGGTTATAGATCGTCTCCTTACGCTATCAACAATTCCGTGGACTATTTTTTTCTCTAGAAAATGATCCTTGGATGGGACTTGTACTTTGTGAAGAACTATCTCATTTTGTTTTATTACATCTGTTACTTTAATCCCATCTATAGATCCAAAATCTGGTTCCTGTCCTCCTCCTCTGGGGTAAAATGCAGTTTTATCTAAAATCATGTACTTGCCTTCAAGTATTTTGAGAATTTTAGCATCAAATTCTCTAATAGACCCATCTTCATAATACAATAATCTTGTAGGGTTGAGCCCAGTAACAGTCTCGATGGCGGGTATCTGTTTTGATTCATGTGAAGTATGTAGCTCTGCTAACTTTAAATAAAAATCTGGCGGTATTTTTTCTATAACTCCGGTTTCAAGTAGTAGATCAGGTGTAATACCATCCGATTCATACATCCTTATCAGATCTTCAACACTTGGTGTTTTCTTGGACATTAGCATGGAATTAGCAATAGAATACATCCTTTCCTTTGATGAAGAATATCTATCTGATTCAACCTGTATAATTGTCCTAACATCATTTTTGTGCTCTTTTAATTCGGGATACATTGATTTTAGCTGTTCAATATGTAAATCCATAATATCTTCTAAATTGAGATTCCAACCAAAACGGGCCAGAAGTGCAAGAGTCCTTCTTAATATCATTCTTAGATTGTAACCACCTCCTACATTCGAAGGCAAGGAACCATCCGAAATTGCAAACAATAATGTCCTTGTATGATCGGCGATAATAGATAGTATTTCAAACGGCAGGACAATTTTTTCTAAAGCTTCATACGATAAGCCTAGTTGTTTAGCAATATTTGTTTTTAACATTCTCGGATCATTTTGATAATTTGAATAATTCTCAGATAATATCCTAAAGTATCGAGATAGAAATTCTGCTTTCGAATCAATATCGATACCAATTATATCTACAAGTTTCTTGAATACCGGTCCGAAAGTAGCATTGTAGCTGGTAGGACTTCCCATGGTGATCCATGATAGGCGCTCAAGTCCTGCTCCCATATCTATTATTTTGTTGTCAAGAGTGCGATAATTATGCTCATCGCCCTCAAATTCAGTGAAGACAGCATTTCCCAATTCTAATCCGCGAACATAATATTCTAATGAATAACCAAAAGCCCCGGCGCCCATCCAGACATCCTCAACAAATGTAATTTCCTCTGACTTAATACCGAGGACATCCTTGAGGAGAGAATGATCCAGTTCGATACATTTGTCCTTCCAATAACCTCCCGGAGCATCTGCGTTACATATTTGACCTACCATGCAGAAGCTAGTATAATGTCTGCCAGTGAGCCCAACATTTTCAATATCATTAAACCGAAGACACATTTGTGGAACGACAAGCGGATTTTTAGGGATTTCGAACACGATTTTTCCATTCATTACTCTCTGAAAGTCCACAATTGAGGCAATTGTAAAATACAGATCCTCTCTCCAACGACATACCACGGGATAGCCTTGAATTAGTTCGTGATCATTCTTTCTAAAGAAACTACTTACTTCTTTCCAAGTATTTACAAAATCTAATCTTTTTGAAGTCGGTGGATCTCCAATAAAGCTATAGTTATCGTGTTCGGGACACGATTTTTTATCAATGATGGACCAGAAGAATTTTCCACACAACTTACAATTTTGTCTTTTGAATCCTTTTTCATCAAATAATGAGACTTTGTAATATTTATCCGGATTTGAAGAAAAAAGCGATAATAGTGATTGTTTTTCCATTTCACACAAATTATTTGACAATGTTATTAATGCTTTTGTAAGCTTCGATTAGGAACAAGACCAAGGAGCAACCTAGCCGATTTTGGTGCGTTCCCAGCGATATCTATTTTCTCATTTAAGACGAAAATTAATTTGCCTTCCCCATAAATCTCTGTCTGAGCATGCTGTATTCATGCAGTGGGTAATTGTTCATTTGGAGTGATGCACTCCATTAATATATTATAAAGTTGCTACAGCGGTTCCCTTTTCAATGATGTTCTGCTCGGAGTATGATTTGTCATAACATTTAGTATATCCGCGTTAAAAGGTTAAATTAACCTGTCATTAAAGTTCAGATTATCAAGGTTCGTCAATTTGAATAGCTCAGACCTTCAAACTTGGAAAAGGACGCATTATTCCAAGAATATTGATATTTCAATGAATGGCAAGGAGGTAATAATTATCGGATGGATCTCTTCGATACGTGAGCATAGTAACATAAAGTTTCTCACGATAAACGACAGATTTGGAAATATTCAGGTTATTTTAAAGAAAAATGAATTTCCCGATTCACTCTCATCTGAAATACCAAAGATCAGAGAACATGCTTCGATTGCAATAAAGGGTAAAGTTAGAAGTGAACCGAAAGCTCCGAACGGAATTGAAATAATCCCAATCGATTTCAAATTTCTCTCTTTCGCCAACAAAAATTCTCCTATCGTTATTCAAAGTAGAAAAGGAGTTGGAATTGATACTAGATTGGATCTAAGAGCAATTGATCTTCGTAGGCCTTATCTTCAATCGATTTTTAGTATAAGGTACACCGTACTAAACTCCTGCAGGAAATTTCTTGGAAAAGAAGGCTTCATTGAAGTTAATACACCTAAAATAATTGCCACAGCGACTGAAGGTGGTGCTACACTCTTTCCTATTTTTTATTATGATAGAGAAGCATTTCTGACTCAAAGCCCTCAGCTTTATAAAGAGCAGCTGACCATGGCATTTGAAAATGTATTTGAAATAGGTCCTATTTTTAGAGCAGAACCTTCACGAACAAACAGACATTTGTCAGAAGCAACTTCAATAGATATAGAAAAAGCATATGCTGATTATAATGATATAATGGAAATTTTAGAAAGGATGATACATTTTTTGTATATTGAAGTTAAGAATAAAAACAAATCACAGCTTGAGTATCTTAAAATAGAAATTCCAGATATATCATTTCCATTTCGAAGATATAGATATTCGGATCTGATAGAAAAGTTGCAAGGTGCCGAAGAATCTATTGAATGGGGCGATGACATTTCGCAACAAAAGTTGCGAAACCTCAATGATGAAGATATGAAGAATTTTTACTTTATTGTTGATTGGCCCACTTCAATAAAGCCATTCTATGTTAAAGCAAAATCTACGGGAACAGAGTGCGAGTCCTTTGATTTGATGTATGATACGCTAGAATTATCTTCTGGAAGTACAAGAATCCACGATAAGAATGAATTGACTGAAAGAATGAAAAAACAAGGCCTAAGCTCTGATGCATTTGATTTCCATTTGAGAGTTTTTGACTATGGTATGCCGCCTCATGCAGGGTTTGGTTTGGGGCTTGAACGGTTAATGATGAGTATGTGTGGTGTTGACAATATTAGAGATGTTGTATTGTTTCCTAGGGATATAGATAGATTATCGCCTTAACAAATAATAAATCTATGAAAAGATGACAATATTATGATTTCAAAAGAAGAATTAGAGTATCTCGCTCAAATATCTAAAATTAATCTTAATGAAAAAGAATCTCGAAAATTTCCTAAACAATTAGACAAGACAATTGAATACATTGATATTCTTGAGGAACTTGCATCAGATGATTCAGTTATTTTAGACTTGCAGGAAATGAAAATTGAAGAGCTTAGAGATGATGTGGTTAGAATGTCTGACGGAAAACAAATTAGCAAGAACCTTACAGAAGACGGTTTCTTAAGAGGCCCAAAGATGAAATAGAATGTCAAACCTACATGACCTACTCGCATATGAAGTTGTTGGAGGCATAAATGGAGGTTTATTTACTGCAGAAGAGTATGTTATCTCTATCCTTAAAAGAATAGAAGATGTGGAATCAAAATTACATTCATTCATCACATTGGATTCCGAGGGAGCTTTATCTGCCGCGAAGATAATAGACAGGAAAATTAGAGAAAAAGAAGACACAGGTGAATTAGCGGGAATAACAGTTGGAATAAAGGATAACATTTCTACAAAAAATATCAGAACTACATGCGCCTCAAAAATACTGGAAGACTATGTTCCATCATATGACGCCACTGTAATAAAGCACCTAAAGAAAAATGGAGCAATAATATTGGGAAAATTGAACTTGGATGAATTTGGGATGGGTTCAACAACTGAATATAGTAGATATCAACCAACTCGTAATCCATGGAATCTGGATTATGTTCCCGGAGGCTCATCAGGTGGAAGCGGCGCCGCCGTTGCTGCTAGAGAGTGTACTGTTTCTGTTGGATCAGACACGGGAGGTTCAATAAGATGTCCTGCTAGCTTCTGTTCAGTCGTGGGACTTAAGCCTACTTATGGCAGGGTAAGCAGATACGGTCTAATTTCCTATGCAAATAGCCTGGAACAAATTGGTCCTATATGCAGATCGGTTAGGGACTTGGTAATGATGGTAAACATTATTTCGGGAAAGGATGAACTGGATAACACAAGTATTCCGTCCTCTCCTATCACTATTAATAATAAAATAGGCAAATTGAATGTCGCAATAATAAAGGAGTTAATTACTGGCAGTGATCATGAAGTTACGAGAACAATTTATTCTGCATCGGAAAAATTCAAAGAGATTGGATGTACATGTGATGAAATTTCGATAAAAAACCTGCATTATGCATTACCCTCTTACTATACTCTTGCGAGCGCTGAAGCAAGCAGTAATCTTGCAAGATATGATAATATTCGATATGGGTTTGAACTTCCGGTAGAGGAGTATAAATGGGATACTTATTTTAGTAAGGTTAGAGAAAACTTTGGCGAAGAGGTAAAAAGGAGAATATTAATTGGATCGTATGTTCTTTCTTCAGGATATTATAGCAAATATTATCTCAAGGCAAGGAGACTACGCTCACTATTAAGATTAGAATTGCTTACCTTATTCAAAAAATATGATCTTTTAATTGGACCAACGATGCCGATACTTCCGTTTAAGTTTGGCGAAAAAATAGATGATCCAATTAAGATGTACTTGGTTGACATAAATACTGTCATAGCAAATCTTGCAGGCATTCCTGCAATATCACTACCTGTTGGATTTAGTAACGGTCTTCCCATCGGACTGCAAATTATGGCAGCACCATTTGAAGAACAAAAGCTAATCGATGCATCATATGATCTTGAGAATTCTATCAATATCCAAAGGAAGACAAATGCGATATGAGCTTGGTAATGATTGGTTTAGAGATTCATGCTCAAATAACTGCTCTCAATAGTAAATTATTTTGTTCGTGTCGTGGAAACTATCGAGATCTTGGACCCAATACTAACATTTGTGAAATATGCTGCGGACTTCCCGGTTCATTACCAGTTATCAATCAAAAGGCGATAGAATATTCAACCATGACATCACTTGCTTTAGGGTGTAAAGTTCCAGACAAGATCATGTTTTACCGAAAGAATTATTTTTACCCTGACTTGCCAAAAAACTTTCAGATTACCCAGTATAATGTATATGGTTTTTCAAGCATAGGAATAGACGGCATATACGAATTGGATGATGCAAAACAGATTAGAATTAGTAGAATTCAATTGGAGGAAGACCCGGGTAGAATAGCATATTCTGAAGGTGGCATGAATGTTAGGAATTCTGCTTTGATAGATTACAACAGGGCCGGTGTTGCATTAGTTGAAATAGTTACAGAACCAGATTTCACAGGCCCAAAGGAGGTCAGACAATTTCTAAATAAACTATCACTAACTCTTGAACATATTGGCGTTTGTGATACTTTACTGGAGGGATCAGTGAGGTGTGACGTAAATGTGTCCATGGAAGGTGGTAACAAGGTTGAAATCAAGAATATTAACTCCTTCAGGGAAGTTGAAAAAGCCATAAACTATGAAATTACCAGACAATCCAGCCTGTATAGCCGGAATCTCAAAATAGAACATGAAACGCGACATTGGGATGATCGGAAGAAAATCACGTTTAAGTCAAGAAGTAAGGAAGAAGAACACGATTATCGATATTTTCCAGAACCCGATATTCCAATAATCGTCTTAGATAATGATTTTGTTTCTAATCTAAAAAATCGAATGCCAGAACTACCGAACCAAAGATTTGAACGCTTTGTATCAAAATATAAGCTCTCAGAACATACATCTAATATTCTCATAAATGATAAGAAATTGGCAGATTTCTTTGAGTCTACTTTGAGGGTATACTTTTCGCCAACAGAAATAGCCAACTTTCTAGTTACTGACTTTAAAAGTTTGATTGAAGATGATAGTGAGAGTACCGACTACTTGAAAAACTTGAAAGTAAAACCAGAACATATCGCAGAATTGGTGAAGCTGATTGAAGGTAATAAAATTAGTAGAATTACAGCAAAGGATTTTTTAGTCAAAATATTTGAGAGTGGAATGTTACCATCGGAAGTTATGAATAGTACAAATTCTTATAAGATATCTGATGAAAAAACTCTCGTGGATGCTGTTCAGTCAGTATTCGATAAGGAAAAATCTGCTGTTGAAGATGCAAAAACTAATAGTGAGGCAATAAATTTTCTACTAGGAAAAGTGATGAAGTTTACTAATGGGCGTGCAGATCCAAAAATCGCAATGCGTATAATAAATAACAAATTACATAATCCTGATAAATAGGGTTTTGCTATCAATAGAATGACGATAATATTAATTAGATTGTTTGGGTTGTACTAATTGATTTAATTATTTCTTCGATATTTGTTCTAAGTGATCTAATACCATTGGAAGAAATGCTCCAATGTCGCTAACAATACCTATTGCCTGAGTTGTTCCTCTGTCTAGCAGTTTTGTTACAACGGCTTGGCTAATATCTACAGCAACAACCTTTACTCTTGCAGGGATCATATTGCCTACAGCAATTGAATGTAACATGGTAGAAAGCATGAGAACCATTTTTGTATCTCCTAATATTGCTCTGTATCTATCTTGCGCCTCTATAATATCAGTAACTACTCCTGGAATCGGTCCATCGTCTCTAATAGATCCGCACAGTGCGTACTGTACGTTATTTTTAATACACTCATACATGATTCCAGATTTTAGAATATTCTTCTTGACCATTTCCTCTATGGACCCAGCTCTAAAAACTTCATTTATAGCCTGCATGTGATTTCTATGACCACGAATCCCTAATGTTCCATTTTTTACGTTCATACCTAGAGATGTACCAAATAGTGAATTTTCTATATCATGGACAGCTAGTGCATTACCAGTAAGTAAACCATCTATGTATCCCATTCTAATCATTTTGGCTAGCGAATCTGCAGCGCCAGAATGAACCACTACTGGTCCCGCTGTGACAATTATTTTGCCACCACTATTCTTGGTATTGTAAATATCCATTGCTATTTTTCTTGCAATTTGCTGAGTAGGTCTTTCACTGGAACTTGTACTACTCATAAATTGAAAGATATCTACACCCTCTCTTGGACGTTCCTCAGGTAATATTCTAACTCCATTTTCCCCCGTTACTATCATTTCTCCACTACGGATATCCCTAATTTTCCTACATGCCGCCCTCTTATTTCCTACGTCGACTACAATACACTTATCCATCATCATATTTTCAACATCAATCCATTCATTTTCGAAAAAAATTTGTGTGGTATTGTTAGTTGTACTGTAAAAATCTCTTGGCATTACCATGTCACGTGGAGCAGGCTTTAGAATAACTCTGTCAATTTTTGTTGGTTGCGCACCTTCAATATAAACTGATTCTAATAATTGGTCAAGATGTCTTCTATTTCTTCCTGATATCAATAATCTTGCATAACTCAATTCATCCTTCTTTTTTCCCACATGAAATTCAAGGACATTAAAATCTCCTTTTAAGTCCATAACCTTGTCAAAAATTCTTGTCAGGATCATTGAATCGATTAGATGACCTTTGATCTCTATGGATTGTTCGTATTTTCTTTTCAACTAAGATCACTAAATAATAAATCTACTTAAGTGTTAAATTGGGAGTATCACTTTCCCGTTATATTCGGGAATATTTTCATTTTGAATTATTTTATTAATAATTTCATCTTTTCTAACCTCGATAAACCATTGCGCTACAGTTTTTGCAATTCCATTTTTATCGCATATTGCAATCAAGTAACCATTCTGATCCTTTACTGCACTGAAATAATTTTCTTCTCCGACGGGCTCCCAGTTGTTATTGTTATTGTCCTTCAATGCTAAAGCGGGCATAGCTATGTTTCCAGTATACTTATTTAAAATTTCTTTAGCTGCTTTAACTCGTTTTTCGCCTATTTTGAGAGCTGTAAAGTACTGCATTTACGGAGTATATACTATCTTTATTAATAAGTTTATGGTCTGTGCCTGTACTACCCTGAGAAATTCAGTGAATAATAACTCTGAGATTTGGGCTCCACGTGGCGCTAGTTGAGGATTCCTATTATTCAATTTGGAGTGTTCTCTATCGTGGGACCACTCTTTAATGGCATATTTATTAGTACGAGTTGGTGTACCGTCAGCAGAAAACGGATTACAATCATACTGATAATTATAACTCTGAGTCCTAAAGCCATGATTTACCCAACCGTCACAGTTTAGGAACATAAGCCTGGAGTGACCTGACAACGCAAAATCAAAGTACCTTGATACCATTTTAAGTACTGTGGAATTATCAGCGCCTCTATTGTTTGGAATTTGGAAGAATGTTGGTTCTAAACCGTAGTCCTCTAGACATTCCTTTGATTCGGCAATTTCATGTTCGAGCTGTTCAAAGATAATAACCTCAGGTCTCTGTGTTGCATTCCGTGAGATTCGATGTCGTTCCCACCAATGCGGCTATGAACTTCTAATTTGGGCAAAGGTGTAATATTTACAAGCCTTATCCAAAATTTATAGGCAAAATAAAAAACCTGTACTAAGAATTTATACCACTTGTTTCAAGCAATTACAAGAATGTTAGGATTTCTAGATTGGAATGGTGTAAAATATGTTGAAGTGTCCCTAGGGGAGCACAAAAATATACAAAGGCCAGAAAAACAAACTCATAATCAGTTCGAGGATGGGGTATTTATTATCCTGATAGTTTCAGTCTTTTGTTTCTCCTACTCATTTATACCAAATCAAGACCAACAGGTACTAGGTCAAAGCCAAAACCAAACTGGACCTGCTAATATGACCAATATTGTAAACATGCCATCGCTATCAGATTCCAATCTTAAGATAGAGTCTGTAGCCACTGGCTTTGATTTTCCGACAGGCATCGCTTTTTTGGGCAATAATGATATCTTGCTGCTGGAAAAAAATACTGGAATAGTGTACAGAATAATAGATGGCAATATCACTAATCCTGTAATCCATCTAAATGTATCATCCAAAGACGAACGTGGGCTCTTGGGAATCGCGGTAACAGGTAATGGTGAATGGAAACAAGATGACAGGTCAGTTTTCCTTTCCTATACATATTGTCCTAAAGTAAAGGCCAATGTGAATAATACTCAAGGTTGCGGGAATTACGTTTATAGATATAAATTTGATACTGAGAATAGTACACTGATAGAACCTCAATTAATTCTGACACTACCTGCTTTGCCAGGACCGAGTCACAATGGAGGAGTATTGGAGTTAGATAAAGATGAAAATCTGTATGTTTCTATTGGAGATTTGCAATCAACTCGTTTTAATAAGAACCAAACAGGTTATGACACTAAAGCACAAAACATTGTAAACGGAACTCCACCCGATGGACGGGCAGGAATACTTAGAATGACCCAGGACGGGAAGCCCATTGGTAACGGCCTACTGGGAGAAGAATACCCTCTCAACTTGTACTATGCCTATGGTGTAAAGAATAGTTTTGGCATTGACGTTGATCCACTTTCAGGAACTCTATGGGATACAGAAAATGGACCACAATTTGGAGACGAAATTAATTTGGTTAAACCAGGCTTTAATAGTGGATGGGAAAAGGTTCAAGGGATTTGGAAACTTAATCAGACAAAATCTAAAAATGGAATATATGATGAAAGCAGTGACAATGTAAAGTTAGTAGATTTTGATGATGAAGGAAAATATAGCAGTCCGGAATTTGTTTGGGACAAACCTGTAGGGCCCACTGCTTTGTTATTTTTTGCGTCTGATAAGTTAGGAGAAGAATATGAAAATGATATTTTTGTAGGCTCAGTAAAAAATGGGGTGATTTATCATTTTGATTTAGATAATGATAGGGAATCATTGTCGTTGAAGGGCGACCTTTCTGATTCTGTATTGAATAGAAAAGATAATGCTAGACAAATAATATTTGGTGAAAATTTTGGGATTGTAACAGACCTGCAAGTTGGACCTGATGGATACTTGTATATAGTATCAGGCAATCGCGGAACAGATGCCGGTGCAATATACAGAATAGTCCCGAACGAAATAAAATGAACGATTCATACGAATACCCGGTCAGCGACGAAATTGACACTAAGGTATTTTGCTTTAGACTTACCATGCTCTTATTATAGTAAAATGATCTTTGTCAATCTTCTCATAAAATGTTTCAACTAGTACCGATGCGTTATTAGTGATATCTATATTTAGAAACCATGTCTCAAACTGTGTGCAATATTCTTCCCAAATCATTAAATATTAGTTATTTAGATCTACGAAAGCAATGAACGTGAAGATAAATAACAAGATGCTAGTTTTTGCTGTTTCATTATTCATCACATTCTTATCGTTTTCAATTTTGAACTCTGACAGGCAGGTAGCGGCCGCGGACGAATTTACTATTGATGCTAAAATAAATCTGGAAAAATTTAGCGGTACTGACAAACTGAAAGTTGTAGTTTCCGCTAATGGGGAAAACCAAACCAAAATAGTACAAGGTGAGGATCTTAAATCAAAAAGCACTACCGTCTCATTTCCCTTTAAGCAGAAGAACGATATTGTTACTGTTGGCAAGCGTGATGAGTTTTTTGCATGTGCCTACGATATTAATGCGGTTACAAATGCAATGAAATCGTACTCTTGCGTCGAGGGAAATATTGAAAATACCGGTGGAAAAAACACAGTAGACCTAGGTTCTGGCCATTCTGGTACCTTGTCCACTGGGTCGTTCCAAACTGTCAGTGGTGGCGTTATAAAGGATCCAACTATCAGAGTTTCAATACCACTGTCGGACAGAAAGGATGTAAAGGATCTCAAAGTAGTTACTATGATTAGGGGAGAATTTGAATCCCGGACAATAGATGCAAAAAAATTACTCAAACAATCCGATCACAATACAATAATCATTCCTCTAGTTTTTGACAAGGAACCAGAGATGGGGCCCATACAACTAGGAGATATGTTTTTTGCTTGTGTCTCTGCTGACGAATTGAATCCACCTGAAGGAACAGAATGTGAGCATAGAGTGACAGTACACACAGGACACATTCATAACTTAGTTGCAAGGTAGTTCAGAACCTAATGCTATAGGGATGATTCTACTTCTTGAAATAGGAAAAATAAAATCTCAGTATGATAATAAATAGTTAAATGCTTAAAATTAGTTTCATTTTTGATTTCTTCTATATTCCAATATTATTCATAGTTACAATTTCGTTATTAGGCACAGTTACCCATTACTCGAATGCACAACTTTCAACAAATATGACAACATGTATTAATGGCAACTGTACTACCACCACATGCGTTAATAATGAACCTTGCAAGACTACTAATTCTAATTCTACTAATTCTACCTCTCTCAACGATCTATTAAATAAAACAATTCCGTCTCCGATATCTCCCGGAGAAAGAGTATAGGTAAATGAAAAAAGAAACTTTGAGAGGTAATATCAAACTATGTATTTTTAAATAGTTAATCAATTTAATTAATATTGTATTGGATAAATTTACCACGGGAATTTAGATTCTTTCTTACGGAATGATAGTAGTATCAGGATCGTTACTGTCAACCAGTATTCTCTTCATTATAAGCAATTCAGGTTAAATTACATGGGAAGTAAAACTCTAACAGTTTCGATCCTACTCCGTTGACTCTGTTATTGGGACGTGTCAGTTTACAATTTCAACGAATACATATTATCATTGTTTTATAGATTGTTCCTTGAACAAAGCCAGGTCACATTTAGTACTTTATACTATTATCCAGAATCGAGTAACGCTATTTAATTTCACAGTCTCCAAAATCATGGTCCCCATCGGCAGGGTTAAAAGTTCCTATCCTGTCGACTCCTGGCCCGCATCAAAGTAATCAGCACCCGCACCGCCCCTCAACGTATCGTTACCTGGCCCGCCATATAGTCTGTCGTCACCATGACCTCCATCAAGAATATCATTTGCAAGTGAGCCATACAGTATATCATTATCAGGTCCTCCGAGCAGGTTGTCACGGTCATCATCGCCAATTAATTCATCGTTTCCGCGACCACCGTCCAAAGTATCAAAGCCTGTGCCGCCTGATATGAAATCATTTCCTTCGGAGCCATTCAATAAATCATCACCTTGCTGTCCTTGAATCTCATCGTTGCCTTGCAGTCCATTAATTGCATCATCTCCGTTACGACCTGTTATGTCGTCATCAGTAGCAGTTCCTTGCATAGTATCAGGACTAGAGGTTCCTTTTATGTCAACTCCCCAAGATGTTGATGAAAATAAAGTGAATGAAAGTAAAAACGTCGACAAGAAGAGTGTAATTCTTAATTTACAAAATAACTTCGCCAATATCTCGCAATACACAAATACTACGTTTATCAACTTTTTGGAATTGACAATATATTGGATGTCCGATAGCAATAAGGAAAATCTTTTTAATATTCAACTTTTGGAGTTCTGAGTTGGCTACCGCCGAGTTCAGAGTGGCCTTTCAAGAATTGAGCAAGTGCTTTAGTCGCTGAGCTTTTCCTGTGTCAGTTACCACAAGATCTGGAACATCTAGCAACCTATTGCTTGACTTGAAAAGGTCCAGATAGAGGCTGAACCGATATCCAAGACCCACCAGGCGGTAAGTAATTCGGAGCTCACTACGAGAGACCAATCTATAAAAGGTTACCTAATTTCAAACTGAAGCAAGAAGAAAAACTGGTGAAAAGATGAGTAGGTCATTTCCCACAAGCCAAGACACTCTTGTGTCGTTGAGATAGAATACCATGTGCGTCAAACAATTTAAAAATTAAAACTGGTGGGGCGCTATGATTGGAGTTGATAGGTCAACCCACCAGGATGAATTCGGAACTCGTTTGCGTCAGTGTAACAGTATCATCAACAAATTATAAAAAGTTAACACCGGCGGGATGAATGGTGGTAATCTGACAAAATTAGTTTCGCACCAGTATGGTTGCGATAATACATTACATTTCAATGCACATTAAATTATAAATTAGTTCAAAGCACCGGTGGGATCTCGTACTGATGAAATCCTATAATTCCCACCGGCGAATGTATGATGGTGTTCGGTTGTTTACCTATGAACAACAAATTATAAAATAATTTAATACCGGTGGGATTAGAAGGAACAGGAGACAATCCCACCAGGAGAGTTGACATCTTCGGGTGTTAACAGTAGTCTACAGCAATGAGAGAGCCAGTATAAGAGTTTGACTTAACTGAGTTATTTCGACAAACGTAAGGCTTCCAATTTCTTCAGTAGCTTGTAATGTTCAAATACAATCGACTTAAGAATCGGATGAATCAACATAGGTCGGCAGGCATTGCTACCCACTGAATAGTAAAGTCATGAATAAGAGAACATTTCAAAGATTCACGATGCAAGTGTGAAATTTACGAATTGGAGTACGCTACTCTATTTCTGTAGAAGAACCCATTATCTCGAAAGAATTGACAGCAGAGGCAGAAGGATACGCTTGGCTTGATGCGTGCACTTCTATAGCTAGAGGTCCAACATCTCCATTCTCTCCGATAATCCACGAATAAACAAATTTTCCCTGAGAATCTGTAATTCCGCTAAATTCCTTTTCGTAGTTATCTCCTGGATATTTCAATAGTCCACTTATTTCGGCATTAGCAATTGGTCTCGAAGCAGAATCGGTTACTGTTATTGTAACATTTTGAGAATCGCCCCTTGCGACGTTATTTTTCAATGCCTTGATTGACACAAGCAAGTCATTATTTTCATAACCTATATCCTTAGTCTTAGACAAATTGCCAGTCGGTATATTGTGTTGTACTTGGGACTGTAAAGCAGATAACGCTTCTCCATCGTTACTTTCTGTATCGTTAGTCCCAGACAAATAGGGCAATATTCGAAATATTTTTCCCTGACTGATCGATACTATATACAGGTAACTGTCTGGTCCTACTGTAAGATCAGTTACCCCTCCTACTCCACTAGCAAATACTACATTCTGGGCGTCTACGTTTATAGGATTCTGAATCAACCTTTTTGCGAGGGCTTGAGGTACTGCTATGTCATTCCTTTGACTGTTCAATTCAAAATGGTATATATGACCGTTATTGACACTTCCAACAAACATATCATTTCTATATTGGTCACCCAACCTATCAGAGTCTAGAAATATGATTCCAGTCAATCCCGTGCTCCTAGTCCAAACTAATTTGGGTTCCTCGTAATGCCCCTTGTCATTGAAAGTTACTAGTTCGTTTAAATCAAATCCTGTTCGAGAAGAAGAAAATCCATAAATTTCATTCCATCCGCTGTTGAATCCTGGTTCGACAAGATTAATTTCATCCCCATCTTGCGGTCCGTTCTCAGTGTCCCACAAGAAACCTGTTACGGGATCAAAGTCTAATCCAAAACTATTCCTTATACCGTAAGCATAATACAATCCTAACGGCATGGAATCTCCCAATATACCTTCGCCTACAGGCTCGCCATCTTGTGTTATCCTTAGAATTCCACTACGTCCATCTGCAACAACTTTTCCGCCAGCAAAATTTTGTACCTGTGTATGTTGGAAATCCCTTTTAAAAGAACCATCCACATCACCTATTGGAATGTAAAGGTTCCGGTCGGGACCAATTTCTATTGCACCTCCATTATGCCTCGGTCCAGGATAGGCGGGTAAATCCAAAAGAAGTTTAGGATTTACGAGCTTGTCATTCACAAATTCATATCTGTAAAGCCGGTTTCCGATTGGTTCGATTCCTTTTCTATCATCGCCATCATTTCCCTTAATTTCAGTAAAATATAGGAAAACATATGTCTTGGTACCGTTTTTAGAAACTGCAATACCACAAATTCCTCTTTCAACAGAGTTGGCTACATTGACATCAAGCAGTGGTTCATTTAAAATTTTTCCGTTTAATACCCGTATTACTGTCCCATTATTTTTCTCCAATACAAGGAAGTCATCTGGTCCTAGAAAAGCCATAGTAGTAGGAGCCTGGAGACCTTCTACCACCTGCTCAACTTTGAGGCTAGAGTCAAAAACACCTGAATTGACCGGGCTTAAGCTGTACGGTCGTTCTTTCAATATTACTTGTCCGGCAGATTCAGATAAGCAAGTCATGAAACTGCACAATATGATCAGAGTACTGATAAGAAAGATATACTTGACTTGCAATTTATCTAGCAAACTAGGATTTCATTTGCAGACCGTCTTGAAAGTAATATTTAACTTTCGTTGATCGAATCTCCTGACTATCCTTGAAGTCGAGCGTTGATCTGAGACCCTGACTATCTAACGCTATTCCTTCAATTTCTGTTTTCAATAAATTTCGATAACAATGTTCTGAACGCTGGATACCAATTTAATATATACCTGAATTTCATGGAAAAGATAAATGATAAAACCAAGAACCAAATCGAAAGCATCAGGTTGGCTGTTTTACATATCGGTTATTTTGATGATTTTCTCCTTAAGCCTTGTCAATTCAAGTTACGTATTTGCAGCAGAAAAATTTTCAGTAGATGCTGAAATTAATCTTAAAAAATTGAATCATCCAGATAAGTTAAAGGTTGTACTCTCTGCGAACGGTGCTACTGAGACAAAATATCTGATAGGTAAGGACCTAAATTCAAACACTGCTACAGTTTCATTTGAACTCGACCAAAAAAATGACATTGTTAATGCAGGCAGTAGGGATGAGTATTTTGTATGCGCATATGCCCTCAATCCAATGACAAATCAGATGGAATCTTATTCTTGTGCCGAAGGTAATATTGAAAATACCGATGGAAAAAATACTATAAGTCTAGGTTCAGGTGCTGAGAAGACATTGTCTACTGGTTCGTTTCAAACTGTCAGTGGTGGCCAAATAATGGATCCCACTATTAATGTCTGGGTACCGCTTTCGGATAGAAAGGACGCAAAGGACATCAAAGTAGTTGCCATGATCAAGGGTGAATTTCAATCAAAGATAATAGATGCACAAAAGATGCTGAAACAATCCGACGATCACACACTAATGGTCCCACTAGTATTTGATAAGATTCCTGAAATTGGAGCCATCCAAGAGGGCGATATGTTCTTTGCTTGCGTATCTGCCAATGAGTTAAATCCTCCTGAAGGAACAGAATGTGAGCATAGAAAAACATCGCATACAGGACATATACATAATCTGGTAGCAAGGTGAAAGAATTCTATACATGTACTGCCTCGGGAAATAATATAGTTGAACGAAAGATGAAGTTTTTGAAATAAATAGAAGTATTTTTCGTTCTTCAATTCTCTGAAATAGTGCTAACTCGGTATAAGTTCTCTTTTATGAAACCCTCAATATTTCATCTTAGAAGCCTATATGATAATTTTCTATAGCCCCTTAAGAGCAAATCTAATAACGCACCTTTAGACATAGCATGTTAATTCTTGCGATAGCTTAATCTTTTGTAAGATTTTATCAGTCAGATTTAGTCCTTAACATTTGATAATTTGCTTCTATTGAAATGTATCTGACATTTAGTATAGTAATTTTTTTGCACAATTTGAAATACCAAAGAATTGAAATAAATGCATGGCTTCAATAAAAAATACTGGACTCTTCTTGGTATGCGTGGTCTTGGCAACAACATCCTTGGCATTGTTAATACCGTATGAGATAGTTAATTCGATTTCTTTGGTGACCGGTAACACCAGTCCTTCTGATCCCCTTTCAAAATTCGACTTCGATGATGATGAATTTACAGGAGATGCTGTGCCTGTTTTGGTTGATATTGATACCGCCTACGGGCCCCCATAATGGCAACAATTTCAAGTAAGAACGAAACAGAATTGAATTACCTTTTCGGGCAAATTATTTTTCCATTCAACTTATAACAATCAGGTGGCAAGTAATCTGTATTTGTTTGTTCCAATTGATTTTTTTCGGGAATAATAATAAAAATTAGAACGAGTATAGTTGCTGCAATAATGATTGCTGCAATTATCGTGATTGTTGTTCGTTGGCCTAACCTGGTATAACCTGACTTGTCGACATTGCCTCGGGATGACATCTTTATTACCACAAATATAAAAAAGTTAAATCAGTCATTTTCGTTTTCTTCATCTTCATTTTCTTCTTCACTTGACGAACTGCCTCCTACATTGATGTCTACAAATTCCGGCCTATTTAGAGGGGAATTATTTCCCTTCTGACATTCCAGTTTAAGATCTTTGACTGTCATTGTGCACACAGTATACGGTTCACTATCTGGTACCTCCTCGCCGGGGAAGGTTATTGTGTAACTGACTTTGTCCTGTCCTTGATTTTCGGGCTCTTCAGCATTAAACAATTTGATCTTTGTTTGATCTTTAACGTTAACCAAAGTCAAAACATCCTTAGTTGAATTGGATATCCCAAAAACAGAAACCACTACCTTAAACACGTCATTTCCGACTCCCGATTCTGCTTTCGCGCTACCAAACAGAGCCACATTCGTAAAAACGACTGAACTTATCAGTGCACCGACCAACACAGATTTCGTAAAATAATTGCTCATCAACGCTAATTTATGGTTTGCAAAATATAATAACAAGATAAACACGCCAGTTGAGTATTCGCACTAACGTCTTTCGTTTCGAATAATTGGGGGTCTTCGAATTCTCTCGCATTCATTTTGCAATACACTCTAGGCATGCTTCTTGATTCCTCTTATATTGTGGATTCAAAAGTAAAAATGATCATTTTTATATTAACGCCTTAGAAGCAAACCTTGGTGGCGTGCTTTGGCCATAGTGTTGTTGATTATTGTAATAACTTTGTTTTTGGCGATTTCACTATTAAATCAAGCTTATGCGTTTAAAATAGTGACAGTGGGAGACCTGGATTGTAGTCATAGATCTTTACAAACGATGAACTCTATTTTATCGTATTTAAGACAAAACAATACTGACCGATTTATATTCCTGGGAGACATAGATTATAGAAATAAAACAGATCTACGAACCTCTTATTCAATATGTGGAAAGCATTTTCTTGAACAGGTACCGAAATATACAGAACTAAGGATGATCAAAGGAAATCATGAAAACAATACGTTATGGAAAAACATTACAAACCACTTTGCTCTTCCTGATAACATATGGTATGAGAAGATTAACGATGTCCTATTGGTAGGCATGAATTCGGAAAAACCATTCCAGAATTACTCAAAGCAATACCAAAGTGTATCTCGTTATCTAAATCAAATGGCAAACCATAAACTAGTATTCATACATTCACCCGCATTACCAGAAGTTTGTACAGCGTTAGCCAATGATACTAGAAAGATGTGTGGATTTTTTGAGTTATATCATCCAATGTTTCTGAAGACAGGTGTTGATTGTGTAATACAAGCACATCTTCATACAATGGCCATGTTCGAAAAAGGTGATATCTGCTATCCTATTTACGGAATGGGAGGCGCAATACCTGAACCAATACATGAACGTTACTCTAATGTGACGTTTACATCTAATGAATCGGGCTTTGCTGTTATAGAGACTACTAATGGTAAAGAAATACATACCATTTATGCAAATAACGGTAAGAAAATGGAGTTTGTATTTGATGATTAAATTTTTGGTGAAGACTAAAGTAAACCCCGATTTGTAGATAATTTCCCTCAAGGTTTATAATATTCGAATTTGCTAGAACTGAGGGTAGGATGATGAACTCCAGTTTCTCGATCGGTTTTCCTCTATCCAATAATAGTAACAAAAAGACAATATACCAATGATAATAAAATTTCCTATTCTTTTCTAAGAAATTTTTTCTATTAATAAATTCCGATTTAGCACAGTGGAGAAGACTCTGTTCCTTTTTTACCACTTGTTCTTACTCAATCCACATATACATTGTTTAGTATCAATTTACAACTACAATGTTTAAAACAAAGAACGTGTTGATGTTAGTAATACTG
>DASUQJ010000056.1:0-2009 GCA_036280615.1 Nitrososphaeraceae archaeon | reverse complement strand
GACATAATAATTTATATAAAATATGTGCAATAGTTATCTATTGTAAATAGTGTTACTTCTTCGAGTAGATTTATGTAGGAAAATAACACTATAAAGTTATACATAAAATATGTAAATAAAGCTCGTAAAATAGAGGAGTGTCGTGAGTATTTACAAATTTTTAGTTATTAGGATTCAGTACTGCCCGTCCAACTATCTTGCCTGAACGCAGGTCTTCAAGAGCCTGATTTGCTTCATCCAGTTTGTATGTTTTATTAACTACAGATCTAAGTGCCCCGGTCTTAGATAAATTGACGAGTTCAACAAGGTCATTGAAGCTACCCGTATATGCACCTGTAATCGTAAAACCCCTTAGCGGTATAATAGGCAGACTCAATTCAAGTGCACCACCGAAGAGTCCAACCATTACGAGCTTCCCCCTCTTTCTCAACATATTAATCGAGATAGGTGCAGTGCGATTATTGTTTACAAAGTCTATCACAGCTTCTGCTCCCAAGGAATTGGTAAGCCTCTTGATATCTTCAACTGGATCTGATTTGGAAGAATTTATCACTTCATGAGCACCAAGTTTTTTTGCTTCTGACAATCTTTTATCATCTACATCCACCACTACAATTCTAGAGTTGGTTACTGCTCTGGCAAGTTGAACAGCCATTAGTCCCAGTCCACCAGCTCCAATTATAACAATTAATTCTCCAGGTCCTACCTTAGCCTTCTTGACCGCATTATATGCAGTTAAGCCAGAACATGCCAAAGAGGCTGAAGAATTTACATCCATGTCATCTATTTTAACAAGATATCTAAAATTGGGAACTAAAACCAAGTCAGAATACCCACCATCCCTGTAAATTCCTATTGTTCTCGGGGTGTCACATAGATTTTCTTGACCCACTCTGCAAGCAGGACATGAACCTTCGCCTATCCAAGGATATACTACTACTCTGTCTCCGACATCAAATCCACTAACTGAGTCTCCAATTGATTCAATCTTTCCGGATATCTCGTGTCCTGGTGTAACTGGAAATTTCACTCCTCTGTCCTCGACTTTTAAGAAAGTTCCTGCAGCTCCTTCATATCCTCCCTCCCAAAGATGAATGTCGCTGTGACATACACCCGATGCTTCAATCCTAATCAAAACTTGAGTATCTCTGGGTTTTGGATCTGGTAAATCAACGATAGAAAGTTTCTCTTTAATCTTAATTATTTGAGCTGATTTCATTTCATTATTGAAATAATCTCCATGGTATTAAAAGAATTCATTTTATCTGATCGTAAAGAACACCGGTAAATTATTTCAAAATATTTCTAATAAGATTAATTTCACTTGAGACTAATATTTTCTATCCTGCTTGCTTTGAAACCCAGATTACAAATTTATTTTAAAGTCTATTTAATATGGTTTGGATGCTAATGAGGTGAAGGAAGAGCCGTCTGAAAATATAATGAAGAGGGTTATGAGTACCGAAGCATCCATTTTGTAGATGTGTATTCACCAATTGCCGAAAAAAACCAATTGACTCATCATAGACGAAATAAAAGCACACTGCATTCTCACAATAGTAACTCTAAAAATTCGCTGATAGATTATGATGCGAAAATAATTTATCCATAATGATGTAACTTGTATGTACCGCAAATTGAATAAATCTTATGATTTCGTGATGAAAACCTTTGTATCGAAAAAAGATAACTTTCTGGCATCATTAGTAATACCGTTACTTTTTATATTGATAGTTTTAGCCTTATCTAATATTACTCATCAGACTCAAAGTATCGAGGCAAACAAAACTACTCAAAGAACAAATTCTTCCTCCATTTCTGAACTAATTCAAAAAGGTAACACAATGTTAAACTCCTCAAAATATAAAGAGGCACTTGTGACTTTCGACCACGCACTAAAAATTGATTCTAGATCTGTTGATGCTCTAAACGGTAAAGGATTGATTTTCAATCAACTTCGCAAATATGAAGAGGCAATTACCTGGTTTGATAAGGCATTAAGCATTGAT
>DASUQJ010000055.1:0-18899 GCA_036280615.1 Nitrososphaeraceae archaeon | reverse complement strand
AGGGATCTCGCTCGTTACCTGACTTAACAGGACACCTCACGGCACGAGCTGGCGACGGCCATGCACCTCCTCTCAGCTTGTCTGGTAAAGTCTTCAGCTTGACCTTCATTCTGCTGTCGCCCCCGGTAAGATTCCCGGCGTTGACTCCAATTGAACCGCAGGCTTCACCCCTTGTGGTGCTCCCCCGCCAATTCCTTTAAGTTTCAGTCTTGCGACCGTACTCCCCAGGCGGCAGACTTAACGGCTTCCCTGCGGCACTGGGTTGGCTCGAGGCCAACCCATCACCGAGTCTGCATCGTTTACAGCTGGGACTACCCGGGTATCTAATCCGGTTTGCTCCCCCAGCTTTCATCCCTCACCGTCGAGCGCGTTCTGGCAAACCGCCTTCGCCACTGGTGGTCTTCAGTAGATCAATGGATTTTACCCCTACCCACTGAGTACCGTTTGCCTCTCCCGCCTCCTAGCTCTGCAGTATCCCCCGCAGCCCATCCGTTAAGCGGGTGGATTTAACGGAGGACTTGCAGAACAGGCTACGGATGCTTTAGGCCCAATAATCGTCCCGACAACTCGGGGTGCTGGTATTACCGCGGCGGCTGACACCAGACTTGCCCACCCCTTATTCTGCACCATTTTTAGAGGTGCCAAAAGATACCCTTAGCGGGCATCACTCAGAGTAACCCTGTCAGGCTTTCGCCTATTGCAGAGGTTTCGCGCCTGCTGCGCCCCATAGGGCCTGGGCCCTTGTCTCAGTGCCCATCTCCGGGCTCCTTCTCTCAAAGCCCGTACCGGTTACAGGTTTGGTGGGCCATTACCTCACCAACAGCCTGATCGGTCGCAGTCCAATCCAAAGGCCATATAGATTTTAATCAAAAACCATTCCAGGTATTTTGGTCTATCGCGGTTTAGCCTCAGTTTCCCGAGTTTATCCACGTCCTTTGGTTATGTTGACTACGTGTTACTGAGCCGTGTGCCACGTATTGCTACGTTGACTCGCATGGCTTAATCTCACTCTGATAGCAGTCGGGTCCGGCAGGATCAACCGGAGTCGATCCTTAATCTATTATAAAATAGTACGGTCGGACAATCAAGTTATTGTGCATATTGTGTAACCATGTCAGATTCAATTTGTTATCGAATCTCCATATTATGAGCGCAACTGGAGGTCGATGAATCATGGAATGGCCAACTGACCAAAAATCATCTACGACGCCGCCTATATGATTGCGTTCTTAGAAATTCTTGTGTAATTTAGATATAAACCTTCGCTTGATAATATTTTGAAGATATTTTCAGCAGGTAGAATCATAATATTTGTACTTGCATGACGTTATGACGGAGTGCCTTTGATAATTGAAATAGGTACACTTAAAATATTCACACAGAAGAAATACTTGGACTATGAAGAACAACATTTGTATATCACATAGAGAGGATGTCGATGGTATCTCTTCCGCAGCTCTTATCAAAATTGCCTTTGATGTTAATACTATAGGTCTACTTGATTACGCAAATATGATCAAAACATTACGTAGTATGGTATCAAGTATTCATGATGGCATCAACAAAATAGATCAATTATTCATTTGTGATTTAGGATTAAGTAAAAAAAATGAAAATGAATTTGTCAAAATACTGAAGGAAATCATCGAAGCAAAATGTAAAGTTACATACATAGATCATCATGACTTGGATAAAAAAATTTTAGCAGATTTAAAGAGAAATGGGGTAAAACTAGTGCACAGTACCGACGAGTGTACAAGTATTCATATTTACAATAAGTACAAAAGAAAGTTTAGTTCTTATTCAGCCTTTCTTGCAGCAGCTGCGGCACTGACGGATTATTTAGAAACACGACCTATTGCATCCAATTTGGTATCGAGGTTTGATCGGCAGTTTTTGATGCTTGAAGCTACTGCTTTATCTTACATGATTTCTTCAAGCCAACATGATATTGATTTTCTAATGAAAATCGTAGATGATTTATCGCAAGAAATATATCCACATGATATTGAGGGTGGGTTTCTAAGGGCCGAAAGACATGCAAGGAAAGTCCTATCAGTGGTAAAGTCCATTGAAGATTCGATAAGAGTAGGCAAAAATTTGGCATATGTTCAGATTAATTCAGAATTACCATCTAGCATGGTTGTTAATTTTGTACTTGGTGCTTCTGGAAAACCAGTAGCACTTGTATACAAGACTAAAGAGGATATTAATTCTTGTATTATCTCCATTAGGGGATCAAATGAATGCAAAGTGCATCTTGGGAGAATTGTTAACAACTTATCTTCAACCCTCTCTGGGAGTGGAGGGGGTCATGAGAAAGCTTGCGGAGCTGTGATACCAAAAGAGAAATTTTCAGAATTTATCAAGCAATTAGACAAAAAGTCAAGGTAAAGATAAGCCCAAAAGTCGTTTATAGTTTTTGTAGACAAATACAATAATTATTCTGGACAGGCGATTAAGCCCACCCAGAATATGTTCCCCATCGGTTTGGTCGATGTAATCCAAGAACTATGATTACGGCAATTTAAATGTGATGCCTTCTTGCACTGATTCAATTTTCACTGTCTTTGTGACCAGGTGATTTTCTTGCAATATAATATGAGCCACTGCCTACCTTTGTCTACCGATCGCTCTTATTTAGTTGATCTGAAGTTTGTCCAGAATTTTATCGATCCTTGCAAGGGGTTTATTCCCTATGTCCGATATTTCTTGATGAGAGGGTGGTCTTGCAAAGTAATCCCTATTATTTTCAGCAATTCTTTCATGAAAGGAAGGAACCAATTCGTTTTGATAAAAGATACCAATTGGGATCTTATCCCCCCATTCGCTTGAAAATTCTAGAATCTTCGACATCTTCTCGCTAACTTCTGATTCGTCTTTTATTGTGCCATCATAGCCAGTTTCTTCAATTTTATAAATTCTAGGCTTTGCCTTGTCAGAATCTAATTTGTTTTTACCTTGAAACCATTCCCTAGTATGAATGTCATCATACGTTGGACACGGCTGAAGAATATCAACAAAGGCTAAACCCTTGTGCGTTATTGCCCTTTTTATGGTGTCTTTCAGATGTTTAACGTCATATGAATATGAACGTGCAATAAAAGTAAATCCTGATACAAATGCTAACGCTATTGGATTTACAGAATTGCTAGTATTAGGAGTTACGAGTGATTTTGTCTTTTCCCCCAGCCTAAGAGTAGGAGAAGCCTGTCCTTTGGTGAGACCATAAACTGCATTATTGAATATAAGATATGGAATATCAACATTTTTCCTTCCTGCTCCTACAAAATGTCCTGCCCCAATTCCTAGACCATCACCATCGCCTCCAACAGCTATAATTTCCAGATCAGGATTGGCAATTTTTGCACCTTGGGCAAACGGTAAAACTCTTCCATGTAATGTGTGAATACCAGATACATTTATGAAATGCGGTGTTTTCCCCGAACAACCGATTCCTGAAAAAATAACTGCTTTATGTCTTGGAATTTGCATTTCACTTAGTGCCATTTGAATTGCATTTAATATTCCAAAATCTCCACAACCAGGACACCAATCATTGTGTACTGTCGTTTTATAATCAGCTAGTTTAAGTTCCGCCATCTAAAACAATTCTCCTTTCATTGTTACCAGACAATATAGCCTTCAGTGCAATATAAATTTCCGTTGTAGACATTGGTCTTCCGTTATATTTTACTATTCTATAATCAATTTCCCTACCAGTATTTTGTTGTACAAGGGATCCTAATTGGGATGTGTAATTCATTTCTACATCAATAACCAATTTAGCATCCTTCAAAAATTTTTTCACAGTTTCAGTAGGAAAGGGATGAAGTAAGCGAATTTGAATGAATCTCAATTTACTTCCTTCCTCGGACAATTTTTCTATAGCTTCCAAGATTGCCCCCTTTGTGGAGCCCCAGCTAACAACGACATTCTGACTATTTGAATCAAAATTATAACTCATCACCGTATCGTCTTGAGCTATTTTTTCTAATGCTAGGTCGAGCTTTTTCATTCTTTTGTCCATCATTTTGTTCCTATTCTCAGGATCTTCTGTGATGTGACCTTCCTCCGTGTGTTCATCTCCAGTATTCCAGAATATTGCGTTTTCTGTTCCAATAGGCACTCTAGTAGAAATAAGCGAATCAGTGAATTTGAACCTTTGAAAATGACCAGCTGCACCCTCGCTTTGATTTTTGTCAACAACATTTTTGAATTGTCCCCTTTCGATTTTGAGATTATTGCTAAATCTTTTGCATGTTTGAATACTACTACTAATTGCCTTGTCTAGCAGATGTATAACTGGTAATTGAAAGACTTCTGCGAAATTAAAGGCCTTGATAGAATCGTAAAATGACTCTTCGATATCTCCAGAAGCTAATACAATTTTTGGAAAATCCCCATGTCCAGCATTTATGGCAAACAAGAGATCACTTTGTTCATGTCGGGTGGGCAATCCTGTTGAAGGGCCCGCTCTTTGATACATTGTAACTACCAATGGAACTTCATTCATTCCAGCCCAACCGAGGGCCTCGGCCATAAGTGAAAAACCAGGACCAGATGTAGCTGTGGCTGCTCTAACTCCAGTTAATGAAGCACCAATTGCCATGGTTATTGCAGCAATTTCATCTTCGGTTTGTACTACAACTATAGAACCATTCTTACCATCAACCTGATCGATGATCTGATTTGATTCTAAGAATTCGCTTTCATCACTCGCTGGTGTAATTGGATAATAAGTTTGAAATCTACAACCGCCTAGTATTTTCCCAACTGCGGCCGCCTGACTCCCTGAAATCAAGAGATAATCTTTTAGAGCATCTTTAGATGTTATTTTGTATTTAATATTCTTGGTATCATACTTAGTACCCATATAGGAATAAGCATATCCCGCTGCTTCAATGTTACTAGTAAGTAGTTTAGGCTTTGATCCAAAAACCTCTTGAATGGCACCAACCAACATATCCTTTTTGATACCGAGTAAAGAAATGGATGCAGATATTGCCATAACATTAACTACTCTAGAAAGCTTACTAAGTTTCGGATCGTTCATATTTTTTGCTACTGCCTCTATCATTTCAAAATACGGCAAACCATAGACTATGCATCCTTTCGCCTTTGCAAGCTCAAGCATTCCATTCAAACTAATTGACTGCCCAGAGTCCTCCAATAATTTGGTTATTCTCCTATTTGCTTCAAAATCAATTGAAGGTACTTCGTCTAATAGTGTTTTAGAAAGAGATGAATCAAATATTATCATGCCACCCGGAGATACTTTATCTGCATGTCTGAAAACAGTCTCGGCGTCAAATGATACAAGCATGTTGATTTCTTCCAAATGGGAATTAACGGGCTTTTCTGAAATTCTTATTGTAAAATAGCTATGTTCCCCCTTAATGTTAGAATAAAATTCCCTCTTTCCAAAAATATGAAATCCTTCTTTTGCACATGTTTTAGCAAAAATATTTGCAGCTGAATCTACACCACTCCCTTGTGGCCCACCAATCAACCAAGATATAGAATTCACATTAGCCAAAAAAGACAATGAATTACTTTCTTCTCCAAACTATTAATCAAATAATAGATATATAAAACATAAAACCATCATCCTCCGCCTGTGGCAGCATCATATAAACAGCATTCGCATGAATCACGTTCCCCACAATAAGGACAAGAACAGGTACATGCGTCAATTAGAACGCCACAAATGTCACAAGTAATACCTTCCTCGGCAGAATTGTTCTTCGCGGACATCTTGTAATATTAAAGAAGGTTAGCTAGAACTTATACTTTGCATAAAAAATATTTTCTAGTAGAATACACTTTGGTTTTTAAGAATTAAGAATTAAGAACTGATAGTATTGCACGAAATCTGATTTAAAATTCTAAATTAAAGAAAATAAAAATGAAAGAGGATGTGGTTTTAATCCCACTTACTCCACGCGGCCATCCATCTGTATGTCCAAGTATTCAGTTTTGCGCCCAATGCAGCGATTGGAACGCTTAGCACAGCCGCAGCTCCCGATCCTAGCGCCACGGGACTATTGTAGAACTTACCGACCTGAGGCTCAATTGGTGTCATGTATGGAGGCAATGTTGGACGAGGATACTTGAATGCCATCTCTAGAGGATCTCTAACTAGCAGTAGATTTATCATATTGAATATTGGCAATGAAAGTCCTACCAATGTTCCGCCAATTATAATGGCAGCATGCTTATTCCTTCTTGTTGCCCAATATGTCAAATCTAATAGCATTGCTGAAGGTATCCAGACTGGAGTTACCACGAAGTCGTATGGATATCCTAATGCAAACCAAGCTCCTTTGGCCACCCATGTATAGATAGTCATGATTGTTGCATAATAGGTTGCAGTCCCTGGTACACCGGTGAATAGCATGTAATAGATTGCGCCAACTACAAGCATTGTTGATTGGGATATTGAGAATACTACGAATGATGTCCATGCCCAATCTGTATAGAAAATGTAATCTCCTGCGTTGATTGTCAATAATGTACTATTTACGGCAACTACAACTATGAATAGATAGTGTGTAGTGCGTCGAAGCCAGACCATTACCAAATGTCTCCTAAAGGTTCTATATAAAATTTTATTTTGATATTCTTAATTAACGCCTTAGGAAAAATTTGATACATTCGGAAAATTTTTTCAAAAATTTGCTTTGTGAAAAATAATCTAGCTATAATTAGATTATTCTAATGATCCTGAAATAGCTATCAAAAGTCGAAGATCAAAAAAAATAAGTTATAATAAAAAATAAAGATTAGGCGTAGCCCAGTTTTTCTCTAGTGATTTTCATTATGAAGAAGAATCCTAGTGCTTCAATAACTGTCAATACTGATAGAGCATAAAGTCCACTCGGTAACGGATATGCCCATGGGTAAACAGTTACACCAACATAAACACCACCAGCTGTCGCAACCCAACAAAGTATGAAGCCTATGATGTAAACTGGTGTCATCTTTTCTACACGTCTACCAATCATATGTTCAATTTCGTCACTACTGCCGCCTGTACTAGTACGGCCACCACCGCCGCCACCGCCACTATATCCCTTTGGATAGGTCATTGTGTTTACCTTCAAGGGATTCCTTTTTAAATTTTGCGTATAAAACCAGCTAACCTAATTTTTTTATTAGAAATTTCTAGCATTCCTATTGACAGTTTAAGAATATTAGCTTGCATTAGTCAATATCATCATTAAATAATGACTAAATAGGTAATTAGAAGGCAAAGTCATAGCAAAGCATATATCTTTGTTTTTTCTGGTATGGGCTAGGTGTAAATTATACGTCGAACATAAAGATAGCGGTAGTTGCACTATTTGCAATAGTAATGTCCACTTCAACAATAATAGCAATTGCTCAAACTGCTGAAGGACACGGAGTTCAAGCTCAGCTTCAAAGTAGATTCGTAAGAATTCAAGATGAAGCCTTCTCAGCACAAACATTGAATACAGGAGATCAGTTGATTGTGACTGGAAATCTACAAAGTCTTGTAAATAAACCATTAAGAGCATGGTTATCAATATTTAGTGAGTCAACCAACGCTGGTAACAGATGGGAGTTTATTGCAAGAGATCCTCCGGGAAATATATTTGATATTCCTCCACAAGGAACAATTCCATACTCAATTACTGCAAAAGCTCTTGAACCAGGTGTTTACCATGTTCATACACAGTTAAATGTTGAACATGTAGGTCCTGGACTTGGTCCTGGTCAAACCATACAGGTTTCTGGGGAAGCAATATTGAAACCAGTTCCGTGGGGTAATGTTACATACCAGGTCATACTGATTGGTGCTGGACTTGGAGTAACGTTTGCAACAAGACCGTGGCAAGTAATTTAAAAAATCCACTATTTTTTATCTATTTTTTTAGTTCTTCGATTTAGTAACTATTTGTTAAAGCTTTGGAGAATATAACTACAAAAAAATTATAATTTTAGGTGTATCTTTAGGCCTTTGTATCTATTTCTTATCGTTACTTCAGTAACTCCAGCGGCTTCTGCGACATCTTTTTGAGTCTTATTCTCTCCATTCATTACACAAGCTACATACAGCGCAGCAGCAGCTAATCCCATAGGGTCTTTTCCTGCAGAGATTTTGCCTTGTTCAGCTTTTTTCAATATTTCCAAAGCTTTTCTTTTAGTTTTTTCGGAAAGTCCTGACTTGCTTGCAATTCGTGCTACACACTTAACAGGATCTACGACAGGCATTTTCAAGTCAAGCTCTCTAATTAATAGTCTATAACATCTGGCTACGTCCTTCTTCTTGATATTACTTGCATGAGCAATATCCTTTAATGTTCTTGGAGTCTCCGTGTCCCTACAAGCAGCATAAAGTGCGGCAGCCACTAGGGCGGAAATAGATCTTCCTCTTACGAGCCCTTTTTCAAGTGCTTTTCTGTACACATATGCAGCTTTTTCAATCACAGCATCGCCAACTGCAAGTTTATCTTTTAGCCTGTCCAATTCGCTGAAAGCTTGCCTAAAATTCCGATCTACTGGTTCATGTACTTGGCTTCTGCTATCCCATGTTCTTAACCTCTCAATTGTACTTTTCATGGATGCGGAAAGTGGCTTTCCTGACGCATCCTTATCGACAGGTCCAATTATTGTGGCAAGTCCCATATCATGCATAGCAAGTGACGTTGGAATGCCAGCTCGACTGCGGTCTTCATGTTCTTCCTTTGAAAATGCTCTCCATTCTGGACCAGTTTCTTCAATACGTTCCGTAACTACAAATCCACAATTTCCACAAAACATTTCCCCACTTGAATTATCTGTGACCATTGGACCTTTTCCACATCTCGGACAGCGGTCACTGAACAAAGAAATATCTTTAACCAATTTTAATACCCCACAAAAATTGAGACAATGTTTGTTTCTTATATTTATGTTTTATTCTCATATATATGCATTGTCATAAATATCTCCGGGATGGTAATATATAGAGGAAAATTTGGAACTTTTCTAAACTCGAGCTTAATTTCATGTTTTTTTTTCTAGTTTATCCCAGAACCTTCAAATTTATCAGGATCTTGTCAGAATCTTGGAATATTTCTTTTTCTTCTTCTAGATTTTTCTATTTTTTTACTCTCACTTCTTTTGGCGCTATAAGCATGAGACTTTTTGGATAATTTCACACACCATTACAAATCGTTTCAATATAAATACTATATAGCGTCGACACTGCATATCAATCATTTTAAGTGATTATCATGATCAATACATATGGATAGAAGAGATAAACATACAGACGAAGAAATTCGAAAAATATACAATTTTAAGAATATAGCAGTTGTAGGAATGTCAAGGGATCCTAGCAAAGCCGCACACCTTGTTCCTAAATATATGATCGAAAGAGGATTTAACGTAATACCAGTAAATCCTTCAGCTGTCGAAATACTAAGTAGAAGAACATATTCACGTGTATCGGATATTAAATCGCAAGTAGACATACTCGATGTATTTAGGCCATCTGAAGATGTCTATCCAATTGTAGAAGACTCTATGAGAAAACGGGGAATTAGAGTTATCTGGTTACAGGAAGGTATTCACAATAGTGATGCAGAAAAACTCGCCCGGGATAACAATATTGATTTTGTATTTAATAGGTGTATTATGGCTGAACATATGAGATTATTCGACGATAAATGATTAACGACAGCTCTCAGTATTGTTGACTCTTTCAAGGGTATATTTGATTTCCGGTATATCTATCGAGTATCTTTATTGCCTTTGTCGGGCAAGCTTGAGCTGCCATAACGATCCTATCTGGAGTATCAGTCGTTTCGGATCGGACTCTTGCCTTTGGATTAATGTGTTTGTTTTTGTCAACTACAAATACTTTTGGTGCTATGGTTTCACATCTACCAAATGCCAAACACAAGCTTGTTCAATTAGAATATGAAATTTACTTTTTATAGTATCTAAGAGTAAGTTATCATATCCAAGGTTACTTTTGGATTCAGCCTTTGTAAAATTATATGAATTCCTTTGCTGTGATCTGACAAATTTTCTTCGTAATTGGAATCGTTTACATCGAAAAAATTAGATGCTTCTAAATCGTATTGTTTTTCTTTTCTTCCTATCAGATAGAATTTCGAATGCTTGATTAATTTTTTTGATTGTCTCTTCTGCAGTGGGTGATTTGTTTCTGTCAGGGTGATATTTTTTTGCAAGCCTTCGATATGATTTTTTGATTTCTTGAAAATTTGCCTTTTGTGAGACTCCAAGGATTGCATAATAGCCCTGATTATCCATCCAATTAGACTACCAGTACTATTATTTAATCACTTTTCATAAGATGGGGGAATTTCAATAATAATGGACATCATTAACAATTCTGACAAAATCGAAAATATCATGATTTTTTGCCAGCAACAAGAGAGTTGATAACATCATAATAATTTTCCAAGGCCTTTTTATCATCATAGCATTTCTTACAAACGCATAATTGTGAAACAAGCGTTCTATCGCAATCTTTCTCAAATTCACATTCTGTACATCCAGCCAACGAACCGCATACAGCACATTTTAGTTGTTTTGAATTAATTGCAACGTAGGCTGGATTTGACAAATCTATAGTATGGCACTCAACATGTTTTATTGATTTACTTGATCTTGACCATAATGCCAATTCACCTTTTGATATTTTTTTTCCACAGGACTTACAGCTACTACTAAATTTTACGGTAAGATTGATCCAATCATTGCCATTTGTTTGCAATGGATTGAATTTAGTAAGTCAAAGATAATAATCTAACGAAATCTTGACAGATTAATTAAATAAGTACTTAGTTAATTCCATTTAGGAATTCAAGTCCAATAAAATTAATTTTCTCAGAATTTTTTCAATTTTTGTTATTTCGGTTTTTTTTTCCTCAATTATAGCCATTACGGTATCAAATAAGTCAGATGCTTCTTGCTCAAATGCTTGTATTAGATAATGATCTCCGTTCATGGTTACTTCTAATGAATAATATTTTAGACCATTTAACATGAGCGATAAATGGTTTGAGGCTTGCGTAATTTTGCCGCCCAAACTTAGAAGAATTATCAGGGCGTCAAGACTATTCTTGTAACTCAAAAAACATTACTCACATTGTGGATCCAAAAATGTTGAAATAATTAAATCAATTAATAAAAAAATATTATTCTGAGATATACAAATCACCAAAATAAGAGTATTGAAAATATGATATAGTTATTGAGTCATCTTGGAGAGAGGGAGGCGATAAGAGAATACAGAAATATAGCCAATCGTACTACAACAAATTAACGATTTCGCTTGATTTAATCAACTGAATAAATATTATTCTTATTACATCGTTTACAGATACCAAACCAATCCGCTATTCTATTTTCCATCTTTTCTTCAAGAACATTTGTACCACATTCAAAACAAAAGTATCTTTTTTGCATATGATTCATCATACTATTAATCAAAGATATCATAGTATATCTTTATGATACCGTCAGCACATGATCTGAATGGACAAAAAGAGTTCTATTAGAAATCATCATTCTTCCTGACACTGAATCCATTTTCTACTTGATTTTGTCTATTCTATACTGAATGTTATGAGAGTAATATGACGCTTGAGTAGTTTTTGATCTTGAGTAGTTTTAATGTGATTTTGCAATAAATAGTTTTGAATTATTACCATCATATCCGAAAAGATATGCCTGATCTGTTGAGGAATCTATGAGGATATTCTCAACAATAAAATCTGTTTCAAATTTATTGATAACGTTGTTGGTCGTATTTACTGCTATCGCTATACTTTTGGTGCCGTTTGAATTTTTGGACAAAATGTTAGTCATGTTTTGGTCAATTATATAGAGTAATTTGTCATTTGGATTATACAAGATATTTTTTACAAATTCGCCTTGTATACTTGATAGGTTCTTCATGCTTGAAAGATCTATAGCATTAACTTTTCCATCAGTGCCTGCTTCGTACAAAATCTTTTTCTCGGGGTTAAGAGTTAGTGCTACTGGACTTTGCACTGTTATGTTATCAACAATTTGGTTATTTGACTCATCTATTACGGAAATCATATTGTCGTATTTTGCACCTGCATATAATAAATTAGATTCCGGATCCAAAAGAATATCTTTTATACCATATTGCCATTTATCTATATAGACAGATTGTAACGAATTTCCATCTATTACATAAATTCCTGGCTTACCACCCTCGGGATATAACGCACCAACGTATATCTTATTGGTAACAGGGTTAATAGATATTCCTGCCAGTGAACCTTCTTTGCCTTCTTCAGTTTCACCGTACAAATGAATTCTCTTGAATTTATTGTCAGTTGAGTTGATCACATACACAGTATCATATGCAACGGTGGTGTCATTTTCGCTTACAATATGCTGACCTGTTGCATACAAAACTCCACGGTTAGGATCTAATGCAATATTGGAGAGAAAGTCATTTTTTTCGGATCCAATCTGGATGGTGTCTAATACCTTGTTCTGAGCAGTATCAATAACATAAATCAAGTTCTTTGCTCCACTATCGGTCGCAAATGTCCCATAGATTTTGCTTGTTTTTTCATCAATTGCTACAGAGATTGGTTTATCATTTCCAAGAATGATTGAAGATACCGAAAACGTCTTAGGTATTTGCGAAGAGCCTGATTGTAATACAGTCGTTCCCATCAATATCAAACTGATAGAAATTATGGTAAAATGAGCAGTACAGGAACTCCTAGACATATACATATCAATATTATTAGAATTTACTTATTAAAGATATAGAAACTTAATAATGGAAAAATGTTTGTTGCTATTGTTCCTTCTTTGGATTTTCAGTAATATTCTAAAACTGGATAATTGGCATTATAGAACGGGATAGAACGGGATCCGGATCCCATTAAAGCTTGCCTAACACCTCAATCACCAATATGCACAGCAAGAGAGCAAGAGTACGTCAGACAATTGCCTCAACAATCAAACAATTGAATTGAGTCCCGGACGTAATCAGGTCTTGAAATTAAAGCTAAATAAAATTTTTACAGGTTTGGATATTGTAAGATTTATTAGATAATTATTTTTATCTTAAATAATGGGTAAAAAAATTAGTGTAGTATTCTTTCTAGTTTGTTTCTCCTTTACAATACTTGTTATTATTCCCGCTCTAAAGGAATCAGGTTTTGGTTTTTTGCAGACCTCAGATTTGTCGAATAATACTAACGCAACAGTGGCTAATAGTACGCAAATTTCAACAAATGCGACAGTGGCTAATAGTACGCAAATTTCAAAAAACGTGCAAATTACTGCTGCCGATTCTAAAGCGGCAACGGATGGGAATAGTGTAGATATTGATTTACAAATTCAACCTTTTCCAATATCAAAGGACGTGGACTCCCAATTTATGATTACATTTTTACAACCATCATCGCAAACAGTGCAAGTCCATGTGGACTATGATTTTGCAATAACCAATAACGATAAAGAGGTTTTTAGAGCATCTACGAAGACCGGACAGCCTTTGCTACATACAGCCGAAGGAATCGTCAAAATTCCATTTAAATTCGATCAAGGAGGAGAATATTCCCTACAAGTAAGTGTCATGGGAATTAATTTTATTCCAATAAAAACAGAGCAGGCGCTATTTGATTTGAAAGTAAGCTGAACCAAACCGATACCAATTTGGATTACTCCAACCAAAGCTAAAGTCAACAAGAATTACATAAATTATACAAATTATTGATTTTGTGTCTCATTTGTTGTGTCATTCTCAGATGATGTATCAATTTCTGAAAGAGTACCAGAATTTGCAGCTTCATCAAATAATATGAAATCACTATTGTTGATAAACGCATAGGCGATAAACAGTAATAGGACCATGCAGAATATCGCACTTGTTAGTAGAAGCAAATTCAATGCTGTATTGAATATTTTTGAGTAATTTAAATTAGTATTAAAAATTGAGAGGGTTATGTAATTCGAAAACGAATTATCATTCACACGAAATATGTTCTTGAAATATACATGAGGATAATAATTTTAACAAAAATTGTAAATATTAACTGAGCTCAATGAATATCAGCCAATAATATCATCACAATGTCCATAAATCAAATTGAATTTATCAAGATATATTGAAAGATTTGTGGGTAGATTTGACTGGACAACCCTTGATCTTGTATACCTGAGGAAATGGACAGTTATCGGCATAATTATAGGAGTTCTATCCGGATTATTAGTAATTACGGCTTATGAAGCTATCAGGATTTTTTCATCATTTTTCCTTAGTGATATAGTGAGATACATCCAACCATATCCAGAAGATGTAGCAAACTTGTCTTCGGAATATTCTTTATATGTCTTAAAACCATGGCTTATTCCAGTAATTTTAGGATTAATTGGTTTAATCATTGGAATACTATCAATGAAGTTGTCAACGGCGCTTGGTAAAAACGGCATAGATGAGATTAGTGATGAATTTCATAACAAAAAAAATCAATTTAGTCTAAAGATTTCATCTTTAAGATCATTTACCAGTTTTCTTGCCATAGGGAGTGGAATGAGTGGTGGGGTTGAAGATTCCTTAGCGCATACTGGTTCCACACTTGCATCAATTATAGGTAGAATTTTCAAACTTGACCACGAGGAAATTCGTATTGCAATTGCTGCCGGAATGGGTTCAACGATTGGAGGTATCTTAAGGTTACCCTTTGGGGGAGCAATTTTTAGTTTAGAATTACTATATCGTAGAGATTTCATTATTAAATCGCTGTATCCAGCGTTCCTAGCATCAATAACAAGTTACATTATTTCAGGAATTGTTTTGGATTGGCCTTCATTCCTATATATCCCACAAGAGTTTATCACAAAAACAAGTCTTCAATCCATAGCAGCATATGGTATGATTGCTGCTATCATAGGAATAATAGGAATAGGATATGTGAAATCGATTCAGATTTTTCAGAGACATTTTGAAAATATGAAAATTCCACTTTATTTCAAGCCTGCACTAGGTGGAGTTATTATTGGCATGTTTGCAATTGGTTTTCCCGAAATACTAGGTACTGGGTATGGATGGTTACAACTCGCAGCTCTTGGTAATCATCAAATCTTTCCGCTGTGGATTATGTTCCCAGTAATTGTGATGAAAATCTTTGCGACGTCTGTTTCTAATGCTTCACGGAATAGTACGGGTCTACTTGGTCCTTCATTGGTTATAGGCGGTCTTGTTGGCTCAGCATTAATTACATTATTTCACTCTTTTGGAATTTTCATGTTTATAGACACAACATCTGCTACTTTGATATCAATATTTGCTTTCTTTACCGCAAGTACCAGAACTCCGATTTCTGCAATAGTAATTGGGATTGAGATGGTCGGGAGTTATACTTTGCTTATTCCCACCGTCATATCGGTGATCATATCAAATATTATATCTGGTAAAAATAACTATATTTACAAGAATTATGTTTCCAATATAAGGACGCAATTGTTAAATGCAAAGAAACATGATTCTAAGTTAAGAAATTACCTGGTAAGAGATGTGATGAACTCAGATTTCTATAACATAAATCATAATGCAACGATAAATGATGCTGTGCAGATAATGAGAGACCTAAATGTTAAATCACTAGTTGTTACTAATAATGAAGATAAATTTGAAGGCATGGTTTATTTTGAAGATTTATCAAGCGTCTCAAAAATTCAAGAGAATATGACTGTTAAATCTATCATGATAGATGATCCGCCCATGCTTCGCCCTTTGGATACAATTATGGACTATTTTGAATTAATAAGTAAAACTGCTCTGTCTGAAATTCCAGTAATTTCACCCGATGATAATAAATTAGTCCTGTCAATATTATCATTACGTGATATAAATAAATTATTGAACAATATCAATGATCCAATCTTTCCTGATTTAGAAAAGAGTAACAGCAAATTGCAAAAGGTTATCAATAATGATACATTTCACAATTCGTCCGGGGACGAAGAGTTCCATAAGTTCGATAAGAATAATAAAATCATAAGCAGGTTAAAAGACTACTGGGCTTAATAAGACAAGACTTTACGAATATAGTATAACCTTAACATAGTCTTATCTTGTATACCTAATTACTAATTCTAGATAGAAAATAATAATCGGGTAATATTTGTTTTATAAAAAAGAGAAAAAAGGAATTTAGTTTACCACTACTTGACCCTTCATAAAAGGATGAAGAGTACAATAGTAGTCAAATGTTCCTGCGGTAGGGAATGTCCATTGAAATGTTTTTCCTGCTGCCAGATAACTTGAGTCGAATACTGTACCAGATTCGCCACTTTCAGCACTGCCTGAAGTTACAGTATGGAGAGTAGAGTCTGCATTTTTCCAAGTTACAGTGGTACCAGTTGGTACTGTTAAAGTTGGAGGCGTATAGAATTCGGCATTAGTTGGAGCAGAGGATCCTTGAGCAATGGTTACTTCACTGCCCGATGATGCCGTTTGGTTTCCTGCTGCAGTTGAGTTTCCAGCCATCATTGTTCCATTACCAGTCACGTTACTGCCGCTGGTATTGAGCATTGTAGCGTTTTGTGTTACTTCACTTTCACCATTTCCATCTCCTTCATTTCCAGCTCCGTTTGCACCATCATCATTTCCATTTTCGCCTTGAGTTTCACGCTCAGCTTCTGCTGCTTCTGTTTCACCTTCGGCAGCAGATTCTGTTTCAGCTGGTTGTTCTGTGCATACTACGCCTTCACCTTTTGCTGGGACACATGTTCCTTCTGGATGATCAGTTGCAGTTGAGTTGTCCGCTGCTACTACTGCAAATGCACCACCTTTTACTACATCTGCCATTGCGTGATCAACACCCACATAGACACCTGCTTCTGGGAATGTTGATTCAATTACTGATCCCGAACCTGGAGGAATCCACCATGTTTCGTCATTCATGTCCTGTGTTCCAAAGCCGTTGTTTGCTGTGTTGCTACCATCTCGTACGCTTAGTATTCCGCTGATAAAGTGGAATGATACACCGTCGTTGGGTCCTGGATTAACTATATACCAACGAGTTAATTCACCTGGTTTTACCTTGAATACTTCTGCGTCCTTGTTAAGTTCTAGTTTGTTTACTTCACCAACTGCTGGGACATATTTGTGAGCCATACCGTTTGTCAGTACCAAGTCTGGATTATTTGATATGAACTTGCCAATGTCAAATGCTCCTGTTCCATTGCTACCTACGAATGGACCTTTGTCAGCGTTGTTGTATATTTCGCTGAATACCATATAGAATTCTTTTGCTGGTTCTTCGTCTGTTGGATGAACAACTATTCCACCATACATTCCGTTAGCAATGTGTTCCCATACTCCGTTGAGACCATCAGCACCACAGTGATACATGAATACACCTGGGAATTCTCCTGTAAGTGACCATGTCTTCTCTTCACCTGGTTTCACGCTGCCAGATACTGCTTTACTTGGACCAAATCCTGCATGAAAGTCAAGACTGTGTATAGTCTGTCCTTCATTCTTTAATGTGATGTTTAGTGTATCACCTTGATCTATTGATATAACCGGTCCTGGAATAGTACCATTGAATACCATTGCATTATACATGATACCGCCTGGATGCAATGCGTTATCAGGAGCTACCTGAACTTCTTTTTCTGATGCAATTAAAGTTACGTGTTTGACCTGTCCTTGTCCTTGTCCTTGATCTTCTGTTTCCTGCGCTTGTACAGCATTGTTCCCTGAAAAATACGGAACCAAAGCAATACTGCTTGCAAGCAAGAAGCTAGCTACTAGTGAGCTTGCCAGTATTAAACTACGATTCATTAGCGCATTGTAAAGGTTCCTACTATAAATATTATTCTGAGACAATAATAAAATATTTTAATTTGGATTAGAAATTAGTTGAAATTATCCATTTAATTTAAAAAATACATATGTATATTTAATCTAATTCAGTAAGAAAACAATTCTTTGAAAAATATGCATTTACAAGCTATAATGGCTGATAAAAAACTAACGCACCAATTGAATTTTATGAATATGCGGCATATTGATAAATTGATAAGCAAGATATCACTCATCTTTTAGTAACCTCTTCATCTCCTGGTAATCTTCTTTACTGATTTCGCCTTTGGCGAACCTAATTTTAAGAATGTGTAAAGGATCATCAGTTCCAATTATTACTGATTTACTCAAAAGATTGGAGGGGATTGAGGTACTTGTCTTAGTTTTCATAGTATCAATCGATTCACCACTGTCCCCTATTACCGAAACATTATTTTGAACTTGAGGTTTTCGGACAAGATAACATTCTTTGCACAACATAAGATTGCGATTCCAACTAATTCTTGCAGAATACTTTCTAAGACCTAGTTTTTTTTGGCAGATGCAACAATAGTTCTTTTCATGACTTGATAAAAGTGTATAACACGATTCGCACAATTCGCTATGTGTTGCCCATCCTATAGATGGAATGTATCTAGATAGCCCGAGTTTGAATTTTTTCTTACAAATTGCGCATTCGTCCTGATCCTCGAATTGTATGTCAGCGTCTTGCCCCACAATTGGCAAGAGCAAATTAAAAAGACTATCGGCAAACTTTCTATCCAAACCACGTTTTGAATAATCATATATCTCGACTCCAGTTGGTTTATCTTTTAGTATAATTTGAAAATTGATTCCAGATTGGTTTTGAGTTCCGAACACAGATTTCCCTACTATGTTATGCCTTTGCCTGTCAGCATATCTTATTTCTGCATTTTTCTTGCAACACTCAAGTACAGTGTTAAAAAGATCATAATCAATATCAGCAAACGATACTGATGCTTTTATAGTCACATAATAGAGTATTCATAATGGATAGAAAAATTTTTCGAAAGTCATTCTCAATTTT
>DASUQJ010000054.1:0-23669 GCA_036280615.1 Nitrososphaeraceae archaeon | reverse complement strand
CAGTGTCTTAATAAAATTTACAATTATTTCAATTTTGATATTTGCTTCCATTACGCCTTATTTTTCGGTTAAAGCTCAAGAAGAATTTGCGGAGACTGAGTTTGAAGAAGAAGGAAAACCGAAGCTTTTTGATACAAACCTGAAAATTACTACGATTGCAGAGGGCCTAAGTACTCCTACGACTATGGCCTTCGTTGGACCAGGAGATATTTTGGTGCTCGAAAAAGATACTGGTATGGTAAAAAGGATAGTCAATGGTGAAGTTCTTGCAAAACCTGTCCTTGATGTTAATATTGCTAATTCCATTGAAAGATGCATGTGTGGAATAGCCGTTTCAAAAGATAGCTCAACGACATATGTATTCGTTTACTACACTGAAATTGATGGGAAAGATGGCGATGATAAGGCCGGAAAACAACCAATTGGGAATAGAGTTTACAGATATGAACTATCAGGTGAAGTGCTAACTAATCCGTTACTTTTGATGGATTTGCCTGCCAGTCCAGGACCTCGACATAATGGGGGTGACATAATGATTGGTCCGGACAATAATCTCTATGTGTCAATTGGCGATGTTGATGGTTCATTTAAGGGATCAGCCACGGAGACTAAGACACAGAATTACGAGGATGGTGTTGATCCAGACGGTAGAGCTGGTATTTTGAGGATAACGCAAGACGGACAACCCACCGATGGCATTCTTGGGGATTCTATTCCATTGCGAATATACTACGCATACGGAATAAGAAATAGTTTTGGGATGGACTTTGATCCTTTATCTGGTAATTTGTGGGATACGGAAAATGGGCCTGGAAACGGAGATGAAATAAATTTGGTCCTGCCTGGGTTCAATAGTGGATGGCAACAAGTACAGGGTTTGGCAGCATTGGAAGATTCCTTCTCAGAATCTGATTTACTGGACTTTGATGGAAAGGGACACTATAGCGATCCTGAACTAGTTTGGGCAAATACAGCAGGACCAACCGCAGTAAAATTTTTGGAATCAACTGAGCTTGGAACTACATACGAGAACGATATGTTTGTAGGAGACGTTCATAATGGCAGAATTTACCATTTTGATCTCAGCCCAGATCGAAAAGACTTAATTCTTCCGCAAGCACTCTCATCGAGAGTTATAGAAAAACCATCTTCTCCAGGAGTAAGTAGTATTGTGTTTGGTGAAGGATTTGGAGGTATTACTGACTTAGAAACGGGTCCCGACGGTAACCTATATGTCGTATCAATCGGACTTGGTAGCATATTTCAAATCAGCCCCGCATCATAATAACATGCTTTTGATTCTATATTAATACTAGACTTGTTACTAAATCCAAATAAAGATTCAAGGTCTTTTAAATGAACAGATATTTCATCAAATGCTATCAAGAGGTAGTCATAAAAATCGATAAAGTGTCATGAGAAATAGAATTAATGTATTGTTACCAGTATAGGATATCCATCGGAAACCTTTGCAGTTCAATACGTTTGCATTATATTTTGAGAACAATATTCATTGTTCTAGATTAAAGGGCCCAAACTTTGCAATAAATTAGTCCTATTGTTTTAATATTATTACGATTGATTTTTAAATCTAGATCGAATTTAATTTCCTTTGTCTGGGAACAAAAAAAGAAAAAGGTATAAGTTTATAGGTGAATGAGCCCGCCTTGTTGCCCAACGTGAGGCGATTGCCCGACAGATCTCCTTCTAAAGTGTCCAGAAGGTCTCTTGGAGAGCAACTCAATAAACCAGGCTTCGTGTTCTACTTCTTCTTGCATAATTCTCTGAGCAATATCATAAGTACGGGGATCTTTCCCAGCGGTCACATCACATACTTCGCCCCATGAACGTATCGCACATTGTTCTGCGCCGAGTAATACCTGTATTATGGAGGTTAGATTTTCCCAATTTTCTGGAAGGTAGGCATCAGGACATCCTGCCTGATCGGCAAATTTTCTAATATCTCTTGGTAAAGAGCCTCCAAGCTCATACAGCCTTGGTACCATGGCTTCAAAGTGATTTCTGTCTTCGATCCTTGCTTCTTCGACTATTTCTTTTATACCCTCGCCATCAAGTCCAGTGCAGTGCATCCTTAAAATTGTATAATAATAATATGTAGTAAATTCAGCACCAACACCTTTAGTTATTAATTCTTTTAATTTTTCAACATCAACTCCATTCTTCTTTATAACCTCAATCGCAACTATATTTGGAACCGTACCCTTTGTATCACTCATAGCAAAAAAAATAGATAATATTCTATAAAAGTCTTCTTATGGAATTATTGAATTACCCAAGTTTGAATTAAAACTAGTTTGTGAACAAATTTGCCTATTTGTTTGTATAAACTTGACTATCGCTAGTGATATTAATAATTATCTAGTAGAAAAAACTTTTTGGTACATACAGTTGCTAAAGGATCTTATCAATTTCTGTTATATTGGCTTTTAGGCAAAATATTGAATGCCTCCTATATTACTTGTTCCTGGTCACTAATACCATCATCCCATGAAAAAATTAAAAAAATCCATTGCATGTATTAGTTCAAAAGATAATAGAATAGGATTGGAATAAGCAGGTTACCCTTTTAGATACTGGCGTATTGTTATTCCCACTCCCATGTCTTGTCTGTGAAATTTCCTTGAGAGTCAACTTGTGCCTCAAAGACTCCGACTTTGTTATTAAGGAATCCCAATTTACCCTCTGAACTTGTATGAAAGAAAATTGCGCCACGCCATGTCAAAAGACCTGAGGCATCGAACTTTCCGATTCCTTCGCCGGTGAATGTTGCTATTTCCCCATCTTGAGTGTTTATCACTCCTTTACCGATTCCATGAAGTATTCCTTTAGAAGATGGGCTGGCCACATATGTTAGTATTTCATTTACTTGAACGCCTTTCAGAGTACCACTCGATGATACTGTTGTCTCTATTGTTGGACCTTCCACACTAACAACATTTCGGTTAGAAATTTTACCTTTAGTCTCTCCGATTAATTCTCCTAACATAAATTTTCATAAGGACGACTGTACTTAAATGTACTCAAGGAACCTCGAGCTTACTCTAATCCCATTGGGATATAGTTCCGATGTATTCTATTTTGCAGTTCTAACTCGTAATTCTGTCCGATCTTGAATATTTTAAGGCAATGCTGATTTGAGCAAATGTCAGTCAATATTAGTGCTATTTATGTGCCCTCTTTTCTGACTTACCGCTCAGGTTTCTACTTTATAAAAAAAAGAATTTCCATCAACTTTCGTAAACCTTCAATTGCAAAAAAATTCCCACAAATCCCACTAAATCATTATCTATATTAATATTTGTTGATCATTCATATAGCAATGGCAGACGACGTGAATAAAATCAAAAACTGGATTAAAAAATGGCAGAAAGACAAGTTGCATATCGGCGCAGGAGAAGAGAAACCGCAGACTACAGACACGGCGGAAAACCTTCGAGAAGCAGAAGAGAACCTTCGAGAAGAGGCAGCGAAAGTTGACGAAGGTGAGAGGTCTGCTGATACCATGCCGCCAGAAAAAATAGTAGAACGTGAGCCTCCCTCGGTTAAGCGGTATAGAGGTAACCCAAAGATAATTGAAAAAAGTAGAGCCGGTATTAATTTGCTAGCACGTAAGCCCATAGTGACAACGTTAGTTATAGTGGCAATAGTATTGGGTGGCTTTTTGCTTTATTCACAGATTCAATTAACCAACCAATCATATAAAATTGAGAACTTTAACGCAGCATGGAACCAATCCTTAGCAGATCTTCGCAATGGAAACACATCAATAGATGATTATTGCATCAAGCGCGTTCATGATGAGGAACTTTGCAATAGATATATGGGTCTACAGTATATGGGTTGAAACTATACGAACCGCAATTTGCGACATTTGCAGTATTCCGACTTGTCGGACTTCTCGCGAGGTAGTGCTTACATCGCCTAAAAATGAAGAGGGTAAAGGATGTATTAATCCTAATTGCGGCCGGTGGATAAAGTCTAGCATTTAATGCAAGTTATGGACGCCAGGCGCCTTAACTGCTAGTTTTTTAATTGATAATCTAGTTTACTGTGATTCATATAAAATAAAAATATTCACAATGCCTTTTTCACTTGCCATGCCTTTATCTAATTCTGCTTGAATATCTGAATCTTCATGTTCTTCCTAATATTTTGACCGCCTCGTTTACCACATATCGAAGATACTGATCAGCGAGTAAGTAATCGAGTTGTAAGCAAATTTTAATACGCTATGCTACTCTACATAATTTTCCCAAAAAAGTTGGTTTAAAGAATGGAGTGTACAGGTTTGACGTATATTAGCAGTACTGAGGCGCTTAGACAACTGATGCTATCTAAAGATAAAGATATAGTAAAAATTTCCCCTAAAGGTTATGCACTGAGTAACGGAGTAGATTACTGTTGTGTTGGATTAGAATCCAATAAAGGAACAAACTACCTTGTACAAGCATATGGTAAAGAGGCAAGAGAATTATATGCAGAGGCCACGAAGATCGTCAATAATGCCAATACTGTGATTTAACCCGATGCATATTTTCGTATATAATTAATTCCACTATATCACGATTTAGACTGAAGATTCATGACAATACTCTGTGGCAAGGCAACAGTTATTCATTCATTCAGTCATTCTTTGTTCGTATGCTTCAATCTGTTCCCTGACCCTTTGACGCAACCAATCAATAGGAATAGGTTTTTCGATAAATAGATCTATAATTCCCTCTTTCGTGTATTTTTGAAATGTTTCATCTTCTTTAACTTCGTAAGCGCTAACTAGTATCGTTCTAACATTTGAATTGATCATTTTGATCTTGTGTAGTAGATCTAATCCGTTCAGATTTGGCATTCTCAAGTCAGAAATAACGAGAGCATAATCTTTTTTATTTTCGATAAAATGCTCCAAGGCCGTTACGGGATTGTTAAAACAAACAACTGATATTCCATTAACTTTGCCATATATGGCGTCTTGATACAGCTGGGTGATATCAAGCTCGTCATCTACGATACTAACGATCCTGTTGTTAGTGGGCATCTAGTTATCCCCAAAAGTCACTGGTCCCAATTCACTGACCTTAATCTGTACGGGCTCTAAAGTAAATAAGTTTTCATGATTTTTCAAACAGGTCCAAAAATATTATTAGACATAACTGTTAATTAACTTTTGATTTAAAGTAAGGGGACAATTCAACAAAAAGATCTTTTTCAGATAACCATCTATACGTGTGGGTATTAGACCTTACATTCTTTTTATTTCGCTACTACAAACTTGACAGAATATCCATTATAGAATTCTTAATTCACTATGCAATTTATCTCACTCGGATATTGAGTTCAGGCGTTTACAGATTGTACGCTCAGTATTTGGAAAGTAAGCATTGTATATGAAAACACAATTAGTTCATCAGGGGCCAATATTTACTTGAACTGGTTCCAAAGTCGCTGATCCATTATTATCAATTCCCTCTACGCTGAAAACATAAGTAACGTTCTTTGTGGGAATGAATGACATCGATTGTTTATCCTGTGAAATATTCATATTGACAGGGCCAGATTCGTCCTCCTGATTCCATATTATGGAAGTTATATTACCATCTGGATCTGAAATCGATGCATTTATGACGACAGCTTGGTTAATTTCTCCTTCTATTGGTGACATGACGGTGATCGTAGGCGGTTGGTTTACTTGAACGTCTAACTGTCCGAAGCTCCATGTACTCAAATCAGAAGATATTGTGATGATTAACATTGTGAAAGCGATTAGAAACGCTTGAGTAGATATCCTCCTGACTTCACTGTATTTTGTCATGTTCTAAATGTGTGACAGGATCTTATTAGCCATTTCTTCTAAGCCTCTTCCTCCATTAAGAACTGGCTAGATTACATCATAACCGTGGTTGTGCTTCCTGAAGTGAATTTCTAATATAGTATATACCTTACAAATTTGTCTATTTATCAATTTCTGAAAAATCGAAGATAATTTTTATATCTTAAGTTATTGTTAGCTTGGTATGTGTTTTATTGACAACGATGGAAATATCATTGTACCTAAAACAGTAAGGCCCCTGATGGATTACGAACCAACTATTCTTGGAGAGAAAAAAGGATCAATAAAACAATACCGACATGGTAACTTGCATATACGCGAGTATGATAATTACTATAGCGTTCATTATGATAAAATAGATCCAAGAAATGATCCTTTTGGACATATTTTGGTTGATGCTTCAAAATATTTTCCCGGTATAATGATGTTATCTGCTCTTTCTGATTACCTCGTTGGCAGGAAAAATGACACTAGTTGAACGTTAATCTGTCCCCATTAATACTATTGTTCTCCCAGCCTTACGAGATTACTATTAGCATTTTCGATAATGAAAGGGGTGAAAAATACTGTTGATGGAAGATAGCAAAGAAATATTGGACTCCACAATAGAAACCGATAGAAAAGAACCTATTTTTGTATTTAAGAAACCATCCATTTGGCTAATAATCAAGACGATATTACAACTAATTCCTGTCATAGTGTATCTTAGGAAGGATAGGAGAGAATGGGTGAAAAAAGAAGGCAAAAATGTAAATGAGAAAAAATTCAGAAAGCATGCAGAAGGGGCCCTAAAAACTTTCGTCGCACTTGGCCCTTCATATATTAAACTTGGTCAATGGTTATCATCTAGGGCAGATCTTTTGCCTCAACCTTATTTGGATGTGCTGGAGAAACTTCAAGATGACGTTTTACCAGAACCATTTTCAGATGTTAGACCAACTCTTGAAAAGGAGCTCGGCCCGTTAGAAGATATTTTCGAGTATTTTGACCCTACGGCTCTCTCTGGAGCAAGTTTAGGTCAAGTATATAGAGCAAAACACAAAGAGAAAGATGTAGTAGTAAAGATAAGTAGGCCAAATATTGAAGAAACAATTGGACAAAATATCTATATTTTAAGGAAACTGTTACCTATCGCCACTCGTTTCATTGACGAAAATCTCAGGTTTTCAGCAGAAGGAATGCTTTCTCAATTCATTGAAACGGTACATGAAGAAATGGATTACAGAATAGAAGCAAGAAATTTGATACAGATAAAGAATAATTTGAAAGAAGATAAATCGGTCATTATTCCTAAAGTTTATCTTGATAGGACTTCGCGCCACGTAATTACAATGGAATACTTACATGGAATTAAGGTTACCGACATAACGACATTAAATCAAAATAACATCGATAGGGCAAAACTAGTCTATCGTATACATCGACTGTTTTTTAAAATGTTGCTCCGTCACAGTATTTTTCATGCCGATCCACATCCAGGTAACATTTCTGTAGCTAGCAGCGGAACAATAATACTTTATGATTTTGGGATGGTTGGAAGACTTGATGATGAGACAAGAAGAAAATTGGTGAGACTATATCTGGGACTTGTAGATAAAGATCCAGTAAGAACTACCGATGTGTTAATAGAATTGGGAACACTTGAAACTTCTGTTGATAGAAGATTAGTCGAAAAGGGACTCGAATTGAGTATACAATCATTGCACGGTAAAAAGGTGGATAGGATGGAAGTAAAAGCACTTCAAGACTTGGCAAATAAAACGTTGAGTAGATTCCCGTTCAGATTGCCCAAGAATCTTGCGCTATATATGAGAATGGCCTCCATTCTCGAAGGTATTTACCATTATCATGAGGTAAAGTTTCAATTTGTTCGTGTATTGGTAGGTTTACTCGAAGAAGAAGGATTAATCAAGGAAGCATACGTAGAAGAATTTAAGAGATCTGTTATTAGATTTGCAAAGGGTATAGAAGTTTCAAGCGAACTAGCGCCCATGATAAAACAATATTTAACTGAACAGAAATTAGAAAATAAAACTAGAAACGTATCAAATGTTCTTCCTATGAGTATTATATCATCCTCTATTTTTATTGGATCTACATTTATCTTTCCTTATGAAAGGAATCTCTCTTATCTTGGATTTGCATTATCTGCAGCGTTGTTAATTGGTACTTTTATTTTTAATAAATTGAATAGAAAATGATAGGCGGTATTAATTCGTTACTTGGGATGATCTCAAACCTATACCTATAACCTTCATAGAATAAAGCAACTACACCATCATAGCAGTAGAAAAGAACTCAGCTTTTTTATTCTATTTTTTTACCAATATCAGCCCTAAGTAGATTTATATTCAATTGTGTCTCTATCTTTATGAATGAAACTATTACACGGAAGTCCAGGATTTGGTGTTCAACTCTCAGAGAATGAAATAGTAAAATTTCTATCGGATAGCAAGTTAAATCTCCATCTTGGAACCATTGATTCGGATCAATATCCGAACGTACATCCTACGTGGTATCTTTATGATGATTCTAAAGACGTAATTTTTGTAGAAACAGGAAAACAATCTAAAAAGACCAATAACTTGAAAAGGAACGATAAGATTTATTTTTGTATAGATGAGGGAAATCCTCCATATAAAGGCATAAGGGGTAAAGGGGATGTTAAAATATTGAACAATCCAGATACCAATCTTCCAATAGCAGAAAGAATAATGTTGAAATATCTTGGTAGTATTGATCATCCTATGGCAAAAGTATTACTTGAAAATGTAAGAAATGGAAATTCAGTAATATTGGAAATCAAGCCAAAATATTACTCTACATGGGACTATAGTAGAAATAGCTAATGATGTATTGAAGTTTATGAGCTTTGAAGAGAGGAATTATTAAGTAACGCTAAAAACACCCCCCGCTATTTTTTATCAGTGATAAGTTAAATTTTAATCAACTATTGGTGATTTAGGGTTAATTTCATGAACTTTAATGAAGTATCTGAATCATTTGATTTCGCAATCTCCAAACTCATGATCACCATCTGCAATATTAAAATTAGTTATTCTGTCTTGCCCAGATCCACATCTAAAGTAGTCGCCTCCTTGCCCACCACTTAGAGTATCATTTCCTTGACCCGCATAAAGTCGATCATCACCAGGACCGCCATCAAGAATGTCATTATTGGAGGCACCATACAAAATATCGCTGTCGATTCCACCGATTAGTCTATCGAGATCATCTGCTCCGTGGAGCTCATCGCTACCTACACCTCCGTCAAGAATGTCAGTCCCATCTCCACCAGAAAGGTAATCATTCCCATCAGAGCCATTCAAAATATCATTACCACCCTCCCCTTGAATTTCATCACTACCTGATAGTCCATTCAAAAGATCATTGCCTCTAAATCCTCTCATGTCATCATCCGTGGAAGTTCCCACGATGTCGTCATTTGCCACAGTTCCCTTAATGTCTACGGCCCAAACTATTGAAAAACTTACTAATGTCACAGAATTCAACATAAAGATTATGGTTAACCCATGTGTTAGTTTTACCATGGTGTTCTAGTCAAGTTAATCTTTACACATTATAAATATCTATACCATGTAAGGTATCTATAGATTGGTTTATTACCATTTAATTATCCCTAATCTTACTTAATTGCCTCATGGTAGTTGACTGGACTGATAATTTCATTTGTTCAAAATGTAACACACCTAGAAAAGTTGTAAAGGAATTAGAACAGGTTAATTAAATTGTAGTCAATATTCATCTGCCTAGTTTGAAGGCATTATTCATTTATTCTCCTGTCTCTCCAGTCTCCTCACTCTGTGATCGAGATCTCTAAGATGACAACCAAAGCATTTGAACTCGTCTGCTTCGGTGTTGAGATTGTATAGTTCTTTTACTTCCGAACTGCATACAGGACATTTCATTTCTTACTCAAATTGAAACTAGAAGCATAAAATTCTTGTCTAAATGACCTCCATTTTCTTTTTTCCGATTCTGCTGCAATTCGGTAGGAAGGTACATTCGGCCATAATTTCTATAACGCAAATTACAATCTAAAATCTGGATAACCAAGAAGCGAGGAGGATTATATCTTTAAGTTCAATAAGTCTCTTTTATGATTTAACAGAACAATAATCCCCACATGGGAGGACTGGGTATGATGAACAAGGAAGAAAACAACCAGCCCTCCCACGATCCCATTGTCTCGTATCGTAATTTTTAAAAACGACTCGATATATTATAAGTACTTTCTTTTCGGTCTTTAGACCATGAGGATTAAGCATTAACGACAATTGCCGGAAATTTCTCAGGAAATTCTTTTTATTTCGTTACTACAAACTTGATAGAAGATCCAATCCAAATTCTTAATTCAAAGGTTGAATTAGCATTATGAGGGTTTAATATACCAAGTGCTTTACAGAGAGGGAGACTTCGGAGAAGAAGTTCCAAAATGTTCTTATTGTTTACTTGCAAATAGATAAGTAGAGGCTAGAATCTAGAAATAAAATGGGACCAAAATACTAGACGAGGGGTTATGAGGGAGTTCCCTCCTTCAATTGATGTCTCGGTCCCCTTGGGATGATGAAAGATTCAAGAAATATGCAGAGACGTTAGTATATTAAGATCGCTTATTGTAGACATACCTATTGTAGAATAAGTAATTTCCATTTCACTCACAAAGGTTAAGTTTGGAAAATTTTCGAACACATTATAACTTTTTTATTTCGTTACTACAAACTTGATAGAAAATCCAATTCCAATATTCTCAGTTCGCTATGAAGTCTATCGGCCTCAAATATTTCATGCGTTTGGTTTATTTTAAGTATAATTTCATTCATTTTAGATTCAATAAGTTCACAAATAGGAAAATCTGAATTTTTCATATTATCTAGAACCCAATTTATCAATTAGATCCTTTTTTTGAGATCTCTTTTGTAAACAGATTTCTCTTGTTCACTTTTACGATAAAGCTCAGTATCTTTAATCTTGTTGTAATATTTGATCGACAGTCATTTAATCAATTTGGCTGAGGATTTATATATAGTGTTCATTAAAGGGAGAGAGCACTAAAATTTAAAAACCGGTGGGATTGGTGGAGCGTTTCATCCAATTGATCTTTGCTTTGGGATCCAAGACTACTTTAGCCTGCCTTTGGCCTCGATACTTGTACCTGAATGCGATCAGGATACTCGTCAATATGAGGAAAGTTCCACTGACAATTTCATACATTATTACAGAGTCTGCCATTCTAGGAATTATCGACTTGTCAGTAACGTAATTTAACTGCCTGTTCGTAAAGTTCTATAGCCTCTTTTCCGTATGCTTGCACCGAATAGTCAGTTCCATCTTTTGTTCTTAATCCAACATAACAATAATCTACCCCATTCACTAGGGTATAACCTTTCGGCGAGATTCTAACTACATGCGCCTCATTCCCTTCCGATCGTAATAACTGTCGCAGGGCAGCGGTACTACCGTACATCTGTACACCGACATTATTAACGGCAATTTGTTTTGATTCCACCAACACTAACAGTATTAATTACGTCATTGGCCAATATAAGGTCTAGTAAACAATGTTTATGATTTATCATCAAGTCAGCTGATTTATCATAATTGAAGCTTAGAATACAGATACAGTATTTTATCTGACGAAACAGTTTGTGTAGTAGTCCTTCGAGAAGTAAAGTATAATACAAAACGAGTACATTCAGATTTCATCGTCTATTGTAATCTCTAGCTGCTTAGGGTTTAACTTATCTAATTGGGAAATAATAGCACTCCATTCATTCATAGCGTGCCTTCATTGTGGTAAGTGGTTAATTACTTTTGACATTGTTTATTTTCAAGGAAAGAATTGTACTATATCCGCTATGCACCACGAGAAGGTAAATAAAATGAATATTCCGTTATTAATTGCCGTGATATTGATATTGATATTCATAGCAGTCCCAAAGTTAACCTATGCATTTGCTTTATGAGATAATAATTGCCATTCCATAATGTATGGCGATCTGATGAAAGAACAGTACACGAACAAGACTTTATTACTGACAGAGAATTATTGTAATTAAAAGCGTAATTTTTCTTTATCCTGGTATCGGTAGCGATTTTGATTATCAAAATTGTGTTATAGTCCTCGCTTGAAATTCTTTCTCATTTATTTAGAAATTCTAATTTATTAAAGATTGAATATGCAAAATTTAATTAGTCTTAATATTGCTCATAGGAATAACCAATTGAATATGAAATTTAAGATAATTCTAAATCAAAGGATAGTTATTATATCATCTTCAATCCTTGTAGCACTGGCGTCAGCTTTATTGAATCTACACTCTGATCTGAATTTTCAGAATTCATACATTCACGGGCAGGGAAATGATGATGACCTCATTACTTCTGACAGCACAGATACCAATACTTCATCTATTTCATCTGGTAATCTTTCTGGAATTATGTCTAAAGATATGGCTCAGCATTTTACAATTTCATGTAATGATTTCAAAAAATTATTCGATGCACTTTCTGTGCTAGAGATCGGCAATCAAGTTTCAGAAAAAAGCATAAATCAAACGACATTAGATGGTGTAGAAAATATCTTTAATACTTATGCTGGAAATTGTTCTGAACTCGACGAATATGAGTTTGAATAGGCGCTTGTCTACGTGCAATTGAACTCCTACATTCCTCTTGAAATTAAGTATTTTAAGTCACCTTCTTGCTCTTTTTGAATTTCTTTAGTAATACCAATGATATGACTGAACCAGTTGCAACAGCTGCGATGATGATAGGAAACTTTAGGTTAGCTATTTCGGCTGAATACGGTTCCGAAACACGAATTGGGAAATCAAAGCTCAATTTTTTATTTGAGTCATTAGAATCTCCCACTGCAGGATTTTCTAGCATGTCAATAGTTAGGAGAAATAGGCCCGAGTTGTTAAAACTATAGTTATACGAGAAATGTCCACTTGATAATAATATCGGTTGTGTTTTTACTAATACATCTCTTTCATCTGATATTCTAATAGCAATGGGTGTATCTGTTATTGGATTGTTACTAACTGTAGTAATCATAATATTGATGCGGGTTTCCTGTCCAGAAATTGGTTCTCTGGGCACAGCATTAATGCTGACATCATAATCTCCAATTCGCTGTTGTAAAGAATTACTTAACAAATCTGCGGATATTGATTGCACAGTGGATAACGTGTAGATGACTATTAAGATATATGGAAGAAATAATACTATTCGTTCCAAATTATCATTTCAGCGTAAATTCCGTTTTATTTCACACCATGTATAACATTTCATTTTGGTTTAAATTGACCGCAGATGTTGAACACCTATATTACTATTGATTTTCATAAGATTCGCATGTCTTCTTTGCTCTAAAATGAACATTTCCGCTATCTGAGACATAAAGATTTCCAGAAGAGTCTATTGCGATATCGTGGGGAATAAAGAATTGATCGTCTCGACATCCAAGTGATCCCCACTTTGTAACAAAATCGCCTTCACTGTTGAATTTCTGAATACGTACATTCCTAGTATCTACAACATATACATTTCCTTCTTTATCGGTAACCACGCCATGATTTTCATGAAAGTGACCGTTCCCGTATCCAAATCCTCCCCATTTTGTGGTAAGATTACCCTGATTATCAAATTTTGCTACATAAGAATTGTTTCTACCATCAGTAACATAAACTGAATCATTTGAATCTACAGTAATATCATGTAAATGTACAAATAACATTCCAGGAGAATACGAATTCCATTTAGTCAAAAACTTCCCATCATTGGTAAATTTTTGAACTTCAGGATTATCCTGATCACTTGTATACACATTATCATTTGAATCAACAGCAACTCCCCAAGGTTTAATGAATTGACTATCTCCTCTTCCTTTACTACCCCACATTGTAATGAAATTACCCTCACTATCAAATTTCTGAATTTGCTGGTTAGCGTAATCAGCAACAAATATGTTCCCATTTGAATCTACCGCCATGCTCTCAGGTTGCAAGAATTGTCCCGGACCTTCTCCTTTACTGCCCCACATACTAATGAGATTACCTTCACTATCAAATTTCTGAATGTTACATTTTTCAGCATCACTTACATAGACATTTCCATTCAAATCAACCGTAATTCCATGTGCATGTAAAAACTGTCCTGGCCCTGTTCCTTTAGTACCCCAGGCAGAGATCAAAGTGCCGTTACTATCAAATTTTTTAACGTAATGGAATCCTGGAAGGTCGTCAGTAACAGGCCCCACTCCTTCTGAATCATTGTCCAACGAGACATTGCTAACATATTGGGATTGATCATTGTTGTCCTTACAATTCAGACTCTTTGCGTCTTCTGCGTCTTCTGCGTCTTCTGATGTTTGAGAATAAATTGATTGAGAACTCAATATAGACACACTTGATAACACTAAAGCTAATGATAGCAGAATCACAATCATCTTTAAATTAACGTTCAAGTATTCTAATTGTCGAATTTTCATAATATGCTTATCACCAAGCTACGGCCTCAATAGAGGACATCAGTATGAAGGTCTTTGGTCACCAAATATAAATTTAAAACTAAAGAAAAATAAAATTCAAGAGTGACGCAATTGAATATGTCGCAGAATTAGTTTTCATTCTATCACTAGCATGGCTTTTCATTTTCGAATCAAGTATTAGATTCAACCTCGCCGTGCTCTCCTCCTTCTTCATCATGTTCTCCTCCTTCTTCAGCAGGTTCTCCTCCTTCTTCAACTAGGTTTAGCTTAAAAATACTGTTAAGCAATGAGGTGAGCTTTTCATCTATTGTTGTATCAATTTCATCGAATGGTGCTTTGTTATCTATTTTTCCTTTCAATGTATTTAACGAATCTTCCAATTCAGTTGAATTTGTATTTGAATCCGGCTTAATTTCGTTGAAGATTTCTATTGCGTGTAAAACAGCTGCCTGAGCGCTCTGGTAATTGGCGTTATCTACTATATTTGAAGATTCATTGTTCTTATTATCTATCGAGTGTGAAGAAGATGTCATATTTTCATCATGTTCACTATCATGTTCTCCCTCTGTATTACCTAAAGCAATGCCATAATGTTCCAAAGTTTCGCCTAACAAATCATTAATCACTAAAGCCTTGACAGTAACATTCTTAAGTTGTTCTTCATCTATTCTAGCATTCACAACCTCAGCGATTATATCTGTTATATTAGTAACCTTATCAGTTATTTCTGATTGTGATGGAGTTCCAGTTTCAAAAGCGTTACTAAAATCAGTCAACGTATTATTCAGCTCTGTCGCAAGGCGAGAATTTCTTTCAGAAATTTCTTCAGTATCATTAGCGGTTATATGTTCAGATAGGTGTTCAGCAAGATCCTTTGCTAGAGTAACGTTATTCAAAAGTTGTTCTTTAGCTAATTGTGATTCTATCTTTATCATTTCCACTTTAGTCAAAAAAGAAGCGCTTTCATCTCCTGAAAAGGTGTGACCTAACACAGATCTGTTCACACTTGGACCAATCATAATTAATAGTACTAGCAGAGGTATTAAGTAACGCTGTACTTTGACCATCAAAACCGGTTATAATTTAGCATAATAATAGCATTATGGTACATCCATCGAAATCAAGGTTATTTGAATAAATTATTTTGATACTGACGAGATAAAGATCACTGTTTATTTTCAAAAGTGTACTATAAACTATAATTTCATCAACATTGTTAATATATGAACAGTAACATGAAGTACAAGAGAATCTTAATTGCAGCTGTTATTGTTGTTCTACTAATTGTCATTGTGTTCATCGCAACATTCTATAAATCTATTACAGATGACGATGAATTAACTTTAAAAAGAAATGCAATATTAGAATATCTCAAGGAAAATAATGGCACTAATTCATCCAAAGAATTCAACCAGGATATTGTTAAATCACATTGAAATGCAATCATTTCAAAGTTTCAAGAATTTAGTATCATGGTTAATCCACAATCAAGTTACTCAAGGCCGAGATTAAATTTTGTTTTTACGTTTCAACAATATTACAATTACAGCTATAACGGCTAATGCGGGTACCAAGTAGTATGCTATTAGTTCATGAGTGGGTATTACTTGATTTGGATTTGTAGCTGATATATCAAAATCCACGGAGATCGGTCTTTGAGAATATGTAGGATCGCCATTAAACCTGACTAATAAAGAAACTTGGTAATCCCCAATATCTTTAAAAGTATATGGAAAAGTAATATCACTAAATTCATAAAACTTAAATGGAATATTTTGAATGATGGATCCATTTACCTTATTTTTTATTATAAGTGATGCAAAGATGTTATTTACATTTTGATTCTCTTTATCTAGAATACTAAAATTTAGTAAAGTTGAGTTGTCCCCAGCAAAAGGGAGAGGTGGGTATGGTGCAAATATTATTTGGTAATCGCCAACATTCTTAGTTGTTCCAAAGAAATGACCTGACGTATACTGTGAGACATTATATGTATTCATACATAAAAAAAGGAACAATGTTAAAAGAAAAAGATGTTTAAAATAGAATACTTTTTGTACCGACATAAACATAATGTGTTAAAAGGATTGTACAATCTTATTTTTAATTCATTCTATTTCACTCTGCCAGCAACTTATTTAACCAATTATAGAAAGTATCATAGGAAGTACAATAATATTGATCAATTATAGCTTGCTCGCGATATCTACAATTGTCCTAGTATGCAATATTCTCCATGATCCTTGGATAAATGCTATCGATACCTATTGTTATGATCAAGTTGGTGATACTTGATAATGTTTCGATACCAAAGAGGATTGCAACAAAGCACAAGAAGATGACAACGTGTCAGAAAGTCATTGTTATAAAGAGCAGAGCAGTAATACAGAAGATGTTTCAAATGATGGTTTCCTAGGTTTATAAAAAAATATCTGCATTTGGGATTTTTTGCAAATAACTGGCATTATGTTTGAAAACAACATGACATATCAGCATTGCATATATTCGAATACAGAATAGTACTAATGTAAATTTCACAACATTCAATATTTACAGATTGAGAAATTTATTTTTGCTGGTCGCCTATCACTCCCTTTCTAAATCGGAGTAAAGTAAATAGATATGCTGCCATTACAATTCCGGCAATACTTATTCCAAGAGTAGTCAATAATATCAAATATAAAATACCTGAATCCTTTTGCAATCCTATCAGAGATTGTTGAATATCGGCCATTTCATTTCGTGACATATTGAGATCATCCCTACTTTTTTGAATGTCATTTGACAACCTACTAATTCCATCCTGAACTTGCTGATTTATGTTATTAGTGTTGGTGGTATCAATCGAACTGTCAGGGAAGGAAAATATAGATTTTGATTCTACATCTTCGATCTTAAATTCGCTGTCAACTTTTTGTCCCTTTACATCACCTTGAACTATCAAATTATATGGTCCTACCCTTGTAGGAAGTATCTTAGCTTCATATCCACCATCTGTCGTTGGAGACGGCTGAAAATCTAATTGTTTTGTTATGGTTCCATATTTGGCAGATAATGTTAGATTAGCTAATGCATTAACAACAGGTGTTTGTTCGCCGCTAGTTCCCTTACTAACTTGTATAACAATACTGTTCAAATCAGAGGCCAGAGGCGGTTCTAACGACCACCCAGCTTCAATGGTTGTATTCCCAAAAGTCTTACTAATATGTGCAAACGAAGTTTGAGGATAGTTCATAAAAACTGCAGAGGATAGCAGAAAAGAACCAATCACAAACATTATGATGCCTTTCATTTCCATATAGACTAAACTAAATCTTCATACATGTTATATCCTTTCTCCTCTATTTTCGATTAGTGTACTAGAAAAAAGGGAATAATAAAATATTCAAATCATCATTATTCCTGTGGAGTTATATTGATTCTTAATTTCCCTTTCTATTCAATTTCTTCATATTTTCATAAAAATTTGTCCATAGTATTGGTATTAGGTATATCTATCCTCATTGCCTTCGGAGCTATTCACACGTCTTTTGGACATGCTTTTGTAATCAATAGCAGTCCCTCACAATCGGTCTCCATAGCGAGATCTCCACAACAAATAGATGTTTTCTTTAGCGAACCTGTTGACTTGCGGTACAGTAATCTAAAGGTATTGGACTCTAATGGAAAACAGGTAGACAAAGGGAATGTCCGTTATCTGCAAAACGACGAATCTAAATTGACAGTTTCTGTCCCACTATTGAAAGACGGTACCTATACTGTATCAACAAATGTTTTGTCTCAAATTGACGGTCATGTTACAGATAATGCTTTTGTATTTGCTATTGGACAAGGAGTACTCCCCACAAACGTATCTAGTACCAGCCCATCCTCTACGCTTTACTTGCCAGAAGCATTAGCTAGATTTCCTACTCTTTTAGCCCAGGTAATGATTGTCGGAGCAGCATTTGGCAGCCTTTGGATGTGGAGACCTTTATCAAAGATTTCTTTTCTAAGTGAATCAACAGCTCAAATTAAAAATGTAGTAAACAAAAATCTAGCAATTTATTACGTAGTTGCCTCAATAATATTAGTTTCTTCGAACTTTGCTATTTTGTATTTTCAAGCAATTGCAATTAACGGAAGTGTAATTGATGTACTTGGAACGAGGTTTGGGACCGTGCTGTTAGAAAGATCATTAATATCATTCATAATTTTTGGCCTGTCTTTGTATGAATACAGACAATTTAGGAAAAAAGGATCTCACACGTTCTCTAGATTGGAAAGCTTAGGAATTCTAACGATAGGCATAATATTACTGGCTACAACCAGTCTGATTGGACATGGAGCTTCAGGTAAACAACTAACGCCATTAATAATCGATTTTGTACATAATTTGACTGCCTCGATATGGGTAGGTGGCACCTTTTATCTTGCGTTTGTTCTGATTCCAATACTAAAAGCTTCAAGAATGAACTTGTATTACAAGCTAGCGACATTGTCAGTATGGATTCCTAGATATTCCACTCTAGTGGTAACATTATTAGGTATATTAATTATTACTGGTCCATTCCTATTGTACATACTTGAAGATAATTTGAGTTTGGTAATTGGTTCATTATATGGTACCTTTTTAATCGCAAAGCTTTCACTAGCAGGATTAATGGTCATTTTGGGAGCGTATAGCAGTATATTTATTTACAATCGGGTTGTCGATTTATTGAAAACAGCTCAAGTTGTTGGTATCAAACATAGCAATTACAGATTTCCAAACGGAGAATCAGAAAGTGAAAGAAAAGCAGAATCCTCCATCGTTAACTTTAGAAGGGCACTGGTGATTGAATCGATTCTTGGAATAGCACTCCTTCTAAGCGTAGGTCTATTGGTAAATACTGGAGTTCCGGAAAGTGAAATGCAGAATCTGTCTCAAGCAAGCACTGCTGAGTCAACTGAGATTGATCATTATGAGTCAACTCGTTTCGTTGATAATAATACCAAAATCGGTTTGTCAATAACTCCATTCGAGGTTGGCAATAATAATTTTAAAGTATCCTTTTTGGAAGTGAATGGAAAACCCATTGAAGTACAATCAGCTGAGATAAAATACCGACAGATTGAAGAATCAATCGGTCCTATCATTGTAGATCTAGAAAAGCAATCAACAGGAGTGTTCTCGGCTAATGCTTCGTTTGGTATACCCGGAATATGGGATATGGAAGTCCAGGGCATTCCAATAAAGCAAAATATGTCTGGTATTGTAGCATCATTCGATGACCTGCTAGTAAAACCTAACTTTGACGAGCTAATATTCAATGTAACTGAATATCCAATATCCAATACTACTATCCAACCATTATATCCGATTTATGACAAAATTAGAAATTACATCTGGTTTGGTGATACCATTATTGGAAGCGGTCGCATTTTTGCGTTTGACATTAACAGGGGGGGTTATATTGAGCACAAAATTAATGGCACAAGTATCGTAACCTTGATGGCAATGGATTCAAAGAATAGTTTGTGGTATGTAGATCCTCTTACAAAAACTATAGGCAACTATGATCCGTCTACAAATCTTAATAAGCAATTTGCATTTCCCACACATGTGACTCCATCAGGAATTGCAATAGATTCAAACGACAAACTTTGGATAACTTCACCGGGATCAGGAGAGGTTATGATCTTTGATCCGAAAGTAGGTAATATAACTCAGAAATTACTTATCAACGATAAAAAAGCACGTCCGTTTGCTATTGTCTCCGACCCTGTCAATAATTTAATATGGGTAACTGACGAAGCAGGAAAGCTAGTGAAAATTGATCCTGCTAATAACTATTCTATAACTGAGTATTCACCCAGTGGTAACAAATCATTGTTAAGCCCTACTGCGTTGTTGATTGATAAATCTAGTGGGGAAATTTATATTTCACAACATGATGGTCACAGAATAACTTCTTTTAATCCATTAACAAAGACATTTACTGACTTGCCAATAATCAATGAATCAGGATTGCCTTTCGGAATGGCATTTGATAAATATGGCAATTTATGGGTCGCAGAACATACAATAAACAAGATTGCAGTGATCGATACTCAAAAATCAAAGATCAAAGAAGTAACACTTGAAACACCTGCACCATTTGTTCAATGGCTTACTTCTGATTCAGACGGAAACATTTGGTTTGCTGAACAACGAGGAAACTCAATTGGGATGATAGAACCAAACGTCGGACCTATGACTCAACAGCAGAAGCAGGAACCAAATGAGAGTCCTAGCTCAATCACGACATCAAATGTTGGGTTGAATATCAATTACCAGAATTTTGTTGCGCCCGGTATTCTAGTTGCGATTATTTTGAGTGCTTTTATGTACGCTAGAAGTATCTCGAATCTAGAGGCAAATATTGCAAATATATCAGAACAATAAATTGTCATCTGAAACTCGATTTCTATATTACCTATTATGGTGTATACACAGTTTTACAACTAAGTCTGCCAGTTTGATCGTGATAGCCGCTGCGATTCATAGTGTCCAATAGAAAAATTAGACAGGCCTTCTCCACTGGCCAGTCGAGTCCAGATCTCATCAGGTCATGAAAAAGACGTGGGGATTATTATTACTTTCATGTAGACACTAGCATATTCGACCAATGTACCAATTAATAAAGTATATGCTCTATATTTATACTCGCACTTTTAATTATATTTTATGACTCCAGAACTCGAATTGCTTTTAGAATCTTGTAAGAGTGAGCATACAAAAAAACAATATGCATTTTGTATAAAGAAATATTTTGATTTTCTGTATAGTAGCAATGGCAAAGACAACTGCAAACTAGGCAAGCTACCAAAAGATGGAAAAGAAATAGAGAACAAGATAATAGAATATATCGTTACTTTAAAAAAAGAAGGAATGTCATACTACGGAATTTCAAATTATATCGTTCCAGTAAAGTCGTTTTACGCCATTAATGACATACCATTAAATGTAAAGAAACTTGCTAAATTTATGCCTGAGAATAGAAGGATGAGGACCGATAGAGCTTACACTCACGAAGAAATTTCTAAAATATTAGAGATATGCGACGAGAGAATGAGAGTTATAATTCTGTTGTTGGCATCAACTGGAATACGGTAGGAGCTGTTCCGTTCCTAAAGCTGGGTAATTTGCAAAATACAAAATTGACAGTATATGAAAATTCCAGCGAACAATACTTTACTTTTATAACACCTGAATGTAAAAAGGCGCTAGACTCCTATCTGGACATGCGCAACAGATGTGGGGAAAAGTTGACAAATGATTCTTTCTTAATTCGGAAACAATTTGACGTTAGATGTCCGGATAAACCCAAGCAAATAGAGAAAGCAGCATTACAGTATAAAATTTATGACTTGTGCAACAGGGCAGGCATTAACAAAAAAGATGTTGCTGTTGCTCATGGCTTTAGCCGCTTCTTTATGACTCAGCTTGTCAACTCGAAAATTAATCCTGAAATCAGGGAGATGTTACTAGGGCATAAGATAGGTTTAGCAGGTTGTTATTATAAACCAACAGAGGAAGAAATGTTTGCCGAGTATGAAAAGGCGACAGACTTGCTTACCATCAATGAAGAAAATAGGTTAAGAAAGAAGGTTGAAACCCTGGAGATAGAAAAGTCAAGAATTGACAGGATAGAACTAAAGTTCCAATTGCTAGAAAAGCAGTTCAACGAAAGAAAAGGAAACGAAAGCAGTTAATTCAAAAATAACTTCTATTAAGCAAACGATTTAATTTATAAGACAAAGACTGGTGCATATCCGGTCAGGAATTCGCACCAATCTCATCATCTACAAGCCTTGCAACTGTAGATGATAACCTTTGTCCTCGATGAGATTTTATTTAAAAATTTCTAATATCTAATTCAGCTTAGCTTGATACCTGTGTTAGCTAAAAATCAGTGAATCGCTTGGCTTGTAAAACTTCATATCTTCCATGTATTTATTGCACCTCCAGAGCCCGCGCCTCTTGCCGTGCGTTGTCACTACACTCCCGTGCATGTAGCAGCTGGCCAAGAAACTCATAAGTAGCAGAAGTATTTTAGAGATTAGCTGATGACCACCAGTGATTTACCTTTTCTGCAGTCAGATAGAATAATCTTCAAACTATTCGCATGCGAAGAACATTTGAAGAATATAAAAAATATTAAATTGCAACATGGCGATCTCTTATCGAAGGATGCACGAGTAAGGGCTGAGATGGAAATAGATTCATTGATTTCGCAAATGATTGGAACCGTTGATTCTTTACTATTTAGAATAATTGATAGGTTTCAATTAACTGGCATTCAAAGTGATAGAATAGAAATACCTACGATAATTAGCGGGCTGTCAGCGCAGAGTAATGGAATAGAATTGGCAAAGAAATTACAGGACGCAAATCTGCTAGGAGGGTCATATCGGAGGTTCAAGGATTTAAGAAATTATTCATTGAGTGGTTCATTACTTTCGGCAGAAGCTTCTTTGGATGTCATTCCATATTTTGAGAAAACCCTCGCTCAGCTTAAGGAATTCATCAATAATATAATAACAAATGAACCGAAATTGCAAACGAAGGAATCACAGTAAACACATAATTTCAAATTATTGATATGTGTTCTTTGCTGTGGCAGCTGATGACTTACTACTACTACTAAGTTGATTGTAATCAGATATATTTCCACCAATCAGACCCTGACTTACAGCTTCCATACGTGCTTCTGCTTTAATTTCTGCAGGAATATAATTTCCAGCAAATAAGTAATCGAACGCTTGGTCTCTAAACAATTCATAACTTTTGTTTGGGTTGGTAGTAACATCTCTTACCTGCACGACCTTGCCCGTGGTTTCGTCCTTGACTGCCAGCGTAACCAAATCATTCTGTCTAATATCATACAGTTTTTTCAGGTTGTCAGAATTAAATGGCATTGTGTATACAGGCTCATTGCCAGAAATACCCTGGAATACTTTTTCCAGCTGGTTAGTTCTGGAATCGAACTGGGTCTTGAAGTCAAATTTCGTGCGGGTCCATGCCTCTGGAATTGATATTGAATGATTAACAGGATCTCCCAGTGAGTTGTAAGCATAAACCCTGCCCTTTGTTAACAGGAATTCTGAACCATCAGCTCTCCTTAACCGGTAAATCGAGTTTATTACATAACTTGCCCCGATCCTTTTTATCGACCTGCCATCATCATCCTTTTGCGGATAGAACTCCCCCGTCTTAGGATTGATAACTTCCTCCAGAAAACGCTCGTAACCTGTTTCCTTGACACTCTTCTCTCTTGGGCCAGGTAAATTTTATCTTTCATTTGC
>DASUQJ010000053.1:0-4985 GCA_036280615.1 Nitrososphaeraceae archaeon | reverse complement strand
GATGTCTTTTTCTTCCTCTTCCAAAGAGATGCCACTAAGGCAGCATATAGAGGAATTGCGCTCCAGAATTCTTCGTATAGTAATTTGTGTTATCATTATAATTGCTTTCTCTATGAGCTTTGGAATACGACCTTTGGTAGTCGGGGACTCCATTTTAGCATACTATCCTTATCCTGATCCTTTCCATAACATTGCCATTCAAGTTACAAAATATATGCAGGAAACGCTTCTCCCACATGAGGTTAAATTGATTCAGACAGCTCCTGGGCAGGCATTTTTTTCTCAAATATATGTTTCTATGCTAATTGGTATAATAGCCTCTATGCCAATAATTATCAAGGAAACATTTGGTTTCATTTCACCCGCTATAGAAAATAAAACTAGAATTGGTATATTGAATATATTTTTGCCGACACTTCTTCTATTTGTTAGTGGCATCATATTTTCCTATATTCTAGTAATTCCATTTGTATTGGATTTCCTGTATAGCTATGGACAGGCCATTGGAGTTGAAACATTTCTAAATATTGATAGTTTTATCTCTTTTGTATTACAGTTCTTTTTGGGATTCGGTATTACTTTTGAACTTCCCATGATTATGTATGCTATTGCACTCACCGGGGTGCTTAATGCTCTTTTTTGGAGAAAAAATTTTAGATATGCTATTATTCTTTTTGTAATTTTTGGTGCTATAATAACTCCTGACGGCAGCGGCATTACCATGTGGCTTGTAACATTACCTATGCTACTGCTTTATTTCATGGGAATGATTGTAATTGAAAATAGAGAGAAAAGAGAGCTTGCAAAGTCATCATTGGAAAATTTATGAATTCTATAAACGCAGAATATAGGAATGATATATAGTCCTGATAAGATTCTGAAGAAAGGTTATATTATTCTGATGAGACTGACTAATGGTAGCTACTTACAACCGTAGATGGAGAAATTCTGTGTTTGATCTGTTTCGTTTTGTGCATATGGATCGCAATTTGTCGATAATCATAGTATACTAAATATAGTTTATAAGTTTGTAAAGTATGAGGAGAATAGTTGAGACAATACATCAAAAGTCAAGAGCAGGAATCATCACGTGACAAAGGCGCCTTATGGCCACAGGTAAAGTTTGTGAAATGCCCAATTAGAACGAGCTTAGGAATTCTCGGCAAGAAGTGGACTCTTCTAATAATTAGAGATATAGGCGTTCTCAAGATAAATCGTTTCAACCGAATCTTGGAATCTATTCAAGGTCTTACGCCGAGGGTCCTTTCAATGCGTTTGAAAGAACTTGAGAAGGAAAATTTTATTGAATGCATCGAAGATAAAAGATCTCCAATGATGGTTCAGTGGCAGCTTACAGCGAAAGGAAAAGATACGCTACCTCTCTTGATGCATTTGACAGCCTTTGGCTCCAAATGGTATTCTAATATTGTCTTTGAGGATAAGAGGCCTAGGACCTTAAAAGAGATTTTCCCTCAGCGAGAGGCAAGAAGAATAATCATGGGATATACATAAAGTCTAAAGCCGAAATGTAATACATTAAGCAAACTCTAGACATAATGGATATTAATTGTGTTAGTTACCGACAAAAAGCCCAGTTTACGCACATTACAAAATCTAATTGCTCCCTGCTGTGTCAAGTTGTTTTTTCATGATATCTGAATCATAATACATTCGAATTTCCTTAATCTTCATGTCATCGGAGAACTCATATACAAATGCTCCTCGAACCTGGAATTCCTTTTCCTGTCCAGGAGAACTACCCACCTTGCTTTTCTGCGACCCTCCGACATCAATTTCTGCGACAATTCTTTCTGCATTTGCAGTTAGTGTAACAATATCTATTCTGATATTTGGAAATAATGTAAATAACTCCTGCCAGTATTTGGTGGCCCCCTCCTTACCCTTATAATTTTGAAACAAAATACTATTGATGTTTACATCGTTTGTCAATAGTGAGACCATGTCCGCTATATCTCGTCTCCTGAATGCATCTATCCAATCAAGAAAAATATGTATGATATTATTTTCCCTTTTCAGATTTACTCATCCTTATAGAAAGTGCATGACTATAAGTTCATTTCATTAAATTGGGGCCATATTGTCTTGTCTAGCGAGCGTCAACTCGCTCCGTTACAGATTCCATGATTTGAGTTCGCTCATCCGCAACAGCTAACCTTGTTGAACATGCAGTAGCATTACATCGTTTACATATGTTCGTTGATGACAAGAATATTTGTTACACTTAGAAGTAAAATGCAATACCAATCTCACGAAAGGTTAGTGGCTTAAGTTATCAGGATTGATTACATATTCCAGTCCTAAAGTAGTGTGAACACCCAGTCTTGCGGATTTGGAATAAAAGGCCCTTAAGATAGCTTTCAGTAATACTTATAATCAAACTATCTTTAAACTTAGATATGGCTGCTTCGACAAAAATGCTAAAGAAAAGTCTGGATTCTTCTCCAGACGAAACCCGTTCGTTTGAGAAAGGCAAAATCGACCTAGCAAATCTTGGTGAAGTTACGATAGGGCGAGGTGTTCTGGAGCCTGGTTGGAGCTGGGAAAAGTGCGTAAAACCGATAGTGAAGACAAATAGCTGTCAAGCACCACATACACAGTATTTTGTTTCTGGAAGATTGAAGGTGGTTATGGACGATGGTTCTGAGGAAGAATTTGGGCCTGGAGATACTGGTGTAATTCCACCTGGACATAATGCATGGGTCATAGGAGATGAGCCCGTGGTGGCAATTGATTTTACAGGGCTAAAGGACTACGCTAGGAGGTAGGGCACCATAGACACAAGAGAACAAATTATAATGTATCGAATCGTTGAGATTGTCAAGTTTACTTTAGAATTTTATCGAAGACTTTGACTGAAAGCCGAGCAATATCCGCATTAATTTTCTATAATTGCTATTTTTGATAGATTCATCACAGCCTTCCATAATGTGCTAGTAAAGTGAAAAGCAGCCCGGGAATGCTGTATGCAACTCTACATGGGCGCAAAGGTAAAGGAAGGATTCCAGAAATGCTAGAAGAAAGAAATAGAATGATCTTTTTTTGTATACCCAATTGTGGTGGCATGTATAAACTATTAAATTTCAATGAAGACAAAAGACATCGTGCATAAATCACAAAAATGTTCTCAAAACGAGCACGGTATATGTGAAGGCGTCATAATAGAAACTATTGATGGTTCAAAGATAACAAAAATCTGTGAATGTCAATGTCATGACAGCATATATCAACTAGTTCGCAGGATGCAAATTTCAAACAGTCAGCCTTGAGTTATTGTGCATGATTGTGACTTTTTCAATAATCGAGTCTTGTGTGCGCTATTTTATTCTGAATATTGCCGCTCAATTTATCTCGGTGTGACAATTGAAACCCTTGATAGTGTGACATAAATCGAGCGTTATAACTGTCACTTTGGTTATTGTAAATGGGGCTTAAATATTCTGTGATAAAGCTTATCATTCTAATAAATGAATATATACTAATGGTACAGATGAATATATACTGAATGTATCCGGAGCGCATAAATTGAATTGTTGCCCAATCTTGTGATGCAAATCTTTGGAGCTGGCGGCTTTGAGTGGATATTTATCATTGTTATAATTGTAGTCTTGTTCTTTGGAGTGAAGAAAATTCCTCAACTTGCTAGGTCATTTGGTAAGGCTTCCTCTGAATACGAGAAAGCTAGGATTGAAGCAAAAAGAGAACTTCAGCAGATTAAAAATCAAGAATCAACTAAAGCAGATAGGGAAAAGCTTGAAGCAATAGCTGATACATTGGGGATAGATTATACCAATAAAAATGATGATGATCTTAGAATTGCCATTGAAAGTGAAATTAACAAAGGTAGGAATCAGAGCTGACAATAATTCCGCTCACAGCTAAAATCGCTAATCTTATCTATTCTTGATAGTTAAAGATATCAAACAGATATTCCCACTTACGTTGATAAGATAATCGAAATACAAAAACGGAGTACAAATGAGCTACTTCCAGATTTATTCATTCGTTCCGAATAAAAACAGTTTCACTATTAAATCTGTACAACAAATAAGAGCCTAGATTACCCCAATATACTAACTATATTAGAAAGCATATTATTCAACTTTCGTACATTTCGTGACTGGCGCAACAGAGAACAGGGCTAGAATATCATAGAATGCCGCTACACAATATCATCTTTCGGGATAGAAATTACACATTGACCCCGTTAGTCGTTATTCCATCGTTTTTGCTTCATATACCATCGATATATGAAATACCCAGCAGCCATAATTATAATGGCTACGATAAGCGGCCAAAAAATGTAAATTAATGCCGCTGCTATTATAACAATTATTACAATAACCAGTATATCTAATACCCTTAATGCTCTCACCAATATCACTTGAACACTATTTATTAGATTGAGTATTTTTGAGTTTTGTATAGCATGCATCAGATGTCAATGTTTTTCGATTTTTCTCATTTACGACTCCCAAAAACCTGAACATAGAATCTCCATTATAAGCAATACAATATCGCCTACTATTACTATCCCTATCGCTATAGAGCAATCTAGGAACAGAATTATGAATTAGTAAAAATTCGTGTTGTAATGATACACAAGTCAAACTATGAATCAATGAAAGATCATCAATAACTTCTTATGAAAAATAGTCATGATACTGAAGGAAATTAATATACGAGATATTTCCACTAAAGAAAATTTGACAACCAGTAATTGAATACATGCCATAATATAGAACAATTTCTACTGATGGTGCAAGCAATACACAAGACATTGAATAGTAGTCTCTGCAGGCTACAGTTGTCGACTACGCAGGTATTTAAGGTCTAATTCCAATCTGGATATATCAGCGTTATATAAATGGCATAGGGTTTAAATAGATTCAATCTATTTTGAATTTAGTGAATTAGATGCCAGTCGCAATACTTCCGGATATTAGCGAACAACACTGCATTGGCTG